>NZ_AUIS01000004.1 GCF_000423825.1 Thermithiobacillus tepidarius DSM 3134 | reverse complement strand
ACTGATCCAGGATCAGCCGGCCGAATTCATCGTGGCCGACAAGGGCTACGATTCGGATGCCTTCGTCGAAACAATTACGACGCAGGGCGGTCAGGCGGTAATCCCGCCGCGTTCCAACCGACTCAACCCCCGCTCGTTCGACCGGCATATCTACAAGAGCCGCAATCTGATCGAGCGTTTCTTCGCTCGCATCAAGCAATTCAGACGCATCGCCACGCGTTACGACAAGCTCGCCCACTCCTTCCTGTCGTTCGTCCATCTGGCTTGTTCCATCGTCTGGTTGGCTTGATTGAGAACAGACCCTAGGGCAGCCAAAGGGGCCAGTTTGGGTTCTGCAATTACACCTGCCACAGTTAAGCTTAGGTCTCCGAAGTCGCTCGCAAACTTTCGCCAGTTCAGCCACAAATTACCAGCCTTTCTGGACATGCCGCCGCTTGTACCTCATGAGTAAATTGTGACGTACTTCATCACAACTGGTGGATCAAGCGGTGGCGCTAGAGAGCAGAAAGTATCCACTAATCGCTCCGCCAATTTGGAGTCTCTTGGATCGAGTGACGCTGCTGCTATCCGGATTAGCTCCGCGCGCTTTTCGCGCATGCAGTCGCTGTCTAGTGTGTATTCCATGAGAAGAGGCCTAATTTGTATTACATACCCTAACTGGCGCAGGTTTTACGCCAGTATGGTGTGCAACATTTCCCCATGTCAAGCACGCGACTAAGTGCCAAATCTTTGACGATTTTACCCACCCTAACCACAAAAATGACTACGCCATCGAAAACAGCAGGTATCCTCACCAGCCTAGCCAAGCCAAAGCTGCTGGATCAGGTAAGAGACCTCATCCGCACCAAGCATTATAGCCTGCGCACGGAGCAGGCCTATTTGGGCTGGATCAGGCGATTCATCCTGTTTCATCGCAAGCGCCATCCCCTGGAGCTGGGCGCTCCCGAGGTGCTGAATCAGCCCCTGCCCTGGCTGGACAATCTGACCCGTGCCAAGCGGCCGGCCCGCTTGCCGGTGGTGCTGACGGTGACGGAGGTATAGCTACTGCTCGCGCGCATGGCGGGTACGGTGGGGTTGGCTGCGCGCCTGCTTTATGGCACCGGGATGCGCTTGATGGAATGCGTACGGCTGCGGGTGCAGGACGTGGATTTTGCCGCCCGCCAGATCACGGTGCGGGACGGCAAGGGCGGCAAGGACCGGGTGACGGTGCTGCCGGATGCGTTGATCGCGCCCTTGCAGGCGCATCTGATGCAGGTGCAGGCGTTGCATGAGGCGGATGTGCGGGCGGGATTCGGCGAGGTCTATTTGCCTTTTGCGCTGGAGCGCAAGTACCCCCATGCCGGTCGCTCCTGGGCCTGGCAGTACGTGTTCCCGGCCCGCGGCTTGTCGGTTGACCCGCGCAGCGGCAAGACGCGCCGGCATCACATGGATGAAAAGGCGATCCAGCGCGCGATGAAGCAGGCCCTGCATGACACGGGCATCAGCAAGCCGGCTTCTCCGCATACCCTGCGACATTCCTTTGCCACGCATCTGCTGCAATCGGGCTACGACATCCGCACGGTGCAGGAACTGTTGGGACACAAGGACGTGAGCACGACCATGATCTATACGCATGTGCTGAACCGGGGCGGCCGGGGCGTGCAGAGTCCGCTGGACATGCTGTCGCGCTGATCAGCGCCGGCTTCTGAAAAACGCCCTCAGCATCGCCCCCGCCTCTTCCGCCAATACGCCGCCGGTCACCGCGACCTGATGGTTCAGCCGAGCATCAGCCAGCACCTGATACAAACTCTGCACCGCCCCGGTCTTGGGGTCCGGCGCCCCGAAGACCAGCCGCTGGATGCGGGCGTGGATCATGGCGCCGGCGCACATGAGGCAGGGTTCGAGGGTGACGTAGAGGGTGGTGCCGGCGAGGCGGTAGTTGTCGAGACGTTGGGCGGCGGCGCGCAGAGCGAGGGTTTCGGCGTGGGCGGTCGGGTCGCGGGTGGCGATGGGCTGGTTCCAGCCCTCGCCGAGGAGGCTGCCGTCGGGGCCGACGAGGACGGCGCCGATGGGGACTTCGCCCTGGGATTCGGCGTAGCGGGCGAGTTCGAGGGCGCGGCGCATCCAGTGGAGGTCGGCTTCGGGGGTGTTGGGGGTCGGGGGGGTGGCCATCGGGGGTTGGGTTTTGATTTTGTTGGGGTGTTGGCCCCTGCCCTCACCCCGGCTCTCTCCCGGAGGGAGAGGGAGCGGGGCGATGGCGGGGGTGGGTGTTAGGTTGGGTTTTCAGGGGCGTTTTCGCTTATCCGCATGACCGGGAGTTCGGAAGAGCAGGTCGCGGGCAAGATCGCTCCTACAGATTCGCTCCCCAGCACCGGACGGGTCAGCCACTGCCTTATCGCGGGCAAGCCCGCTCCTGCATGCTCCGTTGCGGCTCCGGTATCACGAATCACATTTCACCAGTCACGCGACTCACGTCCCCGCTCACTCCCACTCGATGGTGGCGGGCGGCTTGGAGGAGATGTCGTAGACCATGCGGTTGATGCCCTTGACTTCGTTGATGACGCGGCTGGAGATGCGGGCCAGGACCTCGTAGGGCAGGTGCGCCCAGTCGGCGGTCATGCCGTCGACGGACTCCACGGCGCGCAGGCAGATGGCCTGCTCGTAGGTGCGCTCGTCGCCCATGACGCCCACGCTCTGCACCGGCAGCAGCACGGCGAAGGACTGCCAGACGCGGTCGTAGAGGCCGGCTTCCTTGATCTCTTCGAGGACGATGGCGTCGGCCTGGCGCAGGATGGCGAGCTTCTCGGCCGTGACTTCGCCCAGGCAGCGGATGGCCAGGCCCGGCCCCGGGAAGGGCTGGCGGCGGATCATTTCCTCGGGCATGCCGAGCTCGCGGCCCAGCTCGCGCACCTCGTCCTTGAAGAGCTCGCGCACCGGCTCGACGAGCTTGAGCTGCATGCGCTCGGGCAGGCCGCCGACGTTGTGGTGGGACTTGATGGTGGCGCTCGGGCCCTTGAAGGAGATGGACTCGATCACGTCCGGGTAGAGCGTGCCCTGGGCCAGGAACTGCACGTCGCCGATCTGCTTGGCCTCGGCCTCGAAGACCTCGATGAAGGTGCGGCCGATGATCTTGCGCTTCTCCTCGGGGTCGGTGACGCCCTTGAGGCGGTCCAGGAAGAGGTCGGCGGCGTCGATCACGCGCAGGGGGATGTGGAAGTACTCGCGGAACACGGTGGCGACGCGCTCGGCCTCGCCGCTGCGCAGCAGGCCGTTGTCCACGAAGATGCAGGTGAGCTGGTCGCCGATGGCCTTGTGGATGAGCACGGAGACCACCGAGGAGTCCACGCCGCCGGACAGGGCGGAGATGACGTGGCCGTCGCCCACCTGGGCGCGGATGGCGTTGGTGCTGGTCTCGATGAAGGAGCTCATGGTCCAATCGCCCTCGCAGCCGCAGACGCCGCGCACGAAGGCGGTGAGGATCTCGGCGCCGCGCGGGGTGTGCACCACTTCCGTGTGGAACTGGATGCCGTAGAGCCGGCGCTGGGGATCATGGATGGCGGCGTAGGGCGAGTTGTCGGTATAGGCCAGGCGCTCGAAGCCGGGCGGCATGGCCTCGATGCGGTCGCCGTGGCTCATCCATACTTCCTGGGGCTGGCCGCTGCCGCCGAAGGGGGCGAAGATGCCCTCCCCCTTCTCGATGCGGATGTGGGCGCGGCCGTACTCGCGGTGGGTGGCCTTGGCCACCTGGCCGCCCAACAGGTGGGTCATGAGCTGCATGCCGTAGCAGATGCCCAGCACCGGCACGCCGAGCTCGAAGAGCGCCTTGTCCACCATGGGCGCGCCCTCCTGCTGCACGGAGAAGGGGCTGCCCGAGAGGATGATGCCCTTGGGATCGAAGTCCCGGACGAAGTCCAGGTCCACCGTGCAGGGGTGGATCTCGCAATAAACGTGCGCCTCGCGCACCCGGCGGGCGATGAGCTGGGTGTACTGGGAGCCGAAGTCCAGGATGAGAATGCGTTCGTTCATTGCTTAGTCGACCCGGTAATTGGGGGATTCCTTGGTGATGGTCACGTCGTGGACATGGCTCTCGCGCACGCCCGCCTGGGTGATCTTGATAAACTGCGGCTTGCTGCGCATGCTCTCGATGTCGCCGCAGCCGGTGTAGCCCATGCTGGCCTTGAGGCCGCCCATGAGCTGGTGGATCACGTTGCCCGCCGGGCCCTTGTAGGGCACGCGGCCTTCCACGCCCTCGGGCACCAGCTTGGGCGCCTCCTTGGTGCCTTCCTGGAAGTAGCGGTCGGCGGAGCCCTGCTGCATGGCGCCCAGGGAGCCCATGCCGCGGTAGGACTTGTAGGAACGGCCCTGGAACAGCTCGATCTCGCCGGGCGCCTCGTCGGTGCCGGCCAGCAGGCCGCCGACCATGATGCTGTAGGCGCCGGCGGCGACCGCCTTGGCCAGGTCGCCGGAGAAGCGGATGCCGCCGTCGGCGATCAGCGGGATGCCATGATCCTTCAGGGCCTCGGCCACGTTGGCGATGGCGGTGATCTGCGGCACGCCGACGCCGGCGACGATGCGGGTGGTGCAGATGGAGCCGGGGCCGATGCCGACCTTGACGCCGTCGGCGCCCGCCTCCACCAGAGCCAGGGCCGCCTCGGCGGTGGCGATGTTGCCGCCGATGACCTGCACCTCGGGGAAGTGGGTCTTGATCCAGCGCACGCGGTCGAGCACGCCCTGGGAATGGCCGTGGGCGGTGTCCACCACGATGACGTCCACCCCCGCCTCCACCAGCGCCGCCACCCGGGCATCGGTGCCCTCGCCCACGCCCACCGCCGCGCCCACGCGCAGGCTGCCGTGGCTGTCGCGGCAGGCCAGGGGGTGCTCGGTGGCCTTCTCGATGTCCTTGACCGTAATGAGGCCGCGCAGGGCGAAGTGGTCGTTGACCACCAGGATCTTTTCGATGCGGTGCTTGTGCAGCAGCGCCTTGACCTCTTCCAGCGGCGTGCCCTCGGCAACGGTGACCAGGCGCTCCTTCGGCGTCATCACGGTGGAGACCGGGGCCTCCAGGCGCGTCTCGAAGCGCAGGTCGCGGTTGGTCACCAGGCCCACCAGCGCCTCGCCGTCGATCACCGGCACGCCGGAGATGCCGTGCTCGGCCATGAGGCCCATGACGTCGCGGATGGTGGCGTTGGGGCGCGTGGTGATGGGGTCCTTGATGATGCCCGCCTCGAATTTCTTGACCCGGCGCACCTGGGCCGCCTGCTGCTCGACGCCCATGTTCTTGTGGATGATGCCGATGCCGCCTTCCTGCGCCATGGCGATGGCCATAGCCGCCTCGGTGACCGTGTCCATGGCCGCCGACACCAGCGGGATGTTGAGCTGGATGCCGCGGGTCAGGCGGGTCTGCAGGCTGACTTCGCGGGGCAGCACGTTGGAGTAGGCGGGGACCAGCAGAACATCGTCAAAGGTCAGCGCTTCTTGGATCACTCGCATGACGGGCCTTTTGTGAATAACGCAGGTGATAAAACGAGCACGGGGCCAAGGCCTGCCGGCTTTGCCCCGTGAGAAAAAAGCAGTCCCGCCGAGGCGGGCGTGGCACGCCTCGGCGCGCCGTTCAGCAGATTGAACGGGCTATTTTATACTGTTGAGGGCGCGATGAAAACTCATCGGCGCGATTTACGCCTCGTGCTTGTGCCCGGGCACCGGCGGCTTGTTGTGGCAGGTATCGGTGCCCAGAATGGCATAGGCCGGGCAGAAGCGGGTAAAGGCGGTGGCCAGCACCACGATGCCCAGCAACCCCCACCAGCGGGCCGGGCCCTCCAGCAGGAAGAGCAGACTGAGCAGGACGAGGCCGAGGATGATCCGGATGGTCCGATCGATGTTGCCGACATTCGCTCTCATGACACGCCCTCCAAGGAAATTTGCGCAATTCAGGAGCCAAGCGGTATCTTTAGATGCCGTGCCTCAATTATAGCAGAGTTCCAAGTTGCCGAATATGCTGGATCTTTTTCCGCCCTCCCCGTCCGCGGGCGCCGACCGGCGCCCGGTCTACAGCGTCAGCCAGCTCAACCGCGAGGCGCGCACGCTGCTGGAAAAGGCCTTTCCGCTCATCTGGATCGAGGGGGAGATCTCCAATCTGGCCTGCCCGGCCTCCGGCCACTGGTACTTCACCCTCAAGGACAGCCAGGCGCAGGTGCGCTGCGCCATGTTCCGCAACCGCAACCAGCTGCTGCGCTTCCGCCCCAAGGACGGCATGCACGTGCTGGCGCGGGTGCAGATCAGCCTCTTCGAGGGCCGGGGCGAGTTCCAGCTCATTGTCGAGCACCTGGAAGAAGCCGGCGAAGGCGCCCTGCAGCGCGCCTTCGAGGCGCTGAAGCTGAAGCTGCAGGCCGAGGGGCTCTTCGACGCGGCGCGCAAGCGCCCCCTGCCCCGCTGGCCGCGCCGGGTGGGCGTCATCACCTCGCCCACGGGCGCGGCCGTGCGCGACATCCTGTCCACCCTCCAGCGGCGCTGGCCGCGCCTGGCGGTGTGCGTCTATCCGGTGGCCGTGCAGGGCGCCGAGGCGGTGCCGACCATCGTCGCCGCCCTGGCCCGGGCCAGCGCCCGCCGCCAGGAGGACGTGCTGATCCTGGCGCGCGGCGGCGGCTCCCTGGAGGACCTGTGGGCCTTCAACGATGAGGCGGTGGCCCGCGCCATCTGCGACTGCGCCATCCCGGTGGTCAGCGGCGTCGGCCACGAAATCGACTTCACCATCGCCGATCTGGCGGCCGATCTGCGCGCCCCCACGCCCACCGCCGCGGCGGAGCTGGTGAGCCAGGACGTGGCGGAGTGGCTGCCGCGCACCCGCGAGCTGGAGGCGCGCCTGGCGCTGGCCATGCGCCGGCGCCTGAACGACGGCAGCCAGCGGCTGGACGGCCTGCAGCAGCGGCTGCAGCACCCCGGCAGCCGCATCCGGCAGATGCGCCAGCGGGTGGAGGAGCTGCACCTGCGCCTCGCTTATCAGATGCAGCGCGGCCTCCAGCACGACAAGCTGCGCCTGCAGCGCGCCCGCGACAACCTGCTGCGCTGCGGCCCGGCGCGGCAGTTGCCGCTGCTGCGCCAGCAGCTCGCGCGCGCCGAGCACAGCCTGGCGCGCCTGGGCCGGCAGACGATTGCCATGCATCGGGAACGGGCCCATCACTGGGTCCGCCAACTGGATCTGGTCAGCCCGCTGAAGGTGCTGGACCGCGGCTACGCCATCGTCAGCGATGAGCGCAACTGCATCGTGCAGGACAGCAGTCAGGTAAGCGTCGGCGAGCGGATCGGCGTGCGGTTGGCGCGCGGCCATCTGCATTGCCGGGTGGAAGAAAGCGCGGCCGAGGCCGTGCCCCAGCCGCCGGAGATCTGCGACTGAGGCGCCCGCCCGCTCAGTGCGCCGGGCGCATGCGCGGCGTCCAGACGAAGGTGTAGAAGACGGCGAAGAGCATGGCCGCCAGCAGCAATCCCTGCAGGGCCAGGCTCTCCAGGGTGGGATAGACGCCGAGCCAGTCGATGCGGACGAAGGCCACCGGCGTGGTGGGCAGCCAGCCCGCCTCCTGCAGCGCCAGCACGCCCTTGCCGGCGAACACGAAGGCGAGCAGATAGAGGAGCGCCGAGCTGGCGGCGAAGAAAGGCCGCAGCGGCAGGCGCACGCCGAGGCGGAAGATCGCCCAGATCAGCACGAGCAGCACCGCCACCGCGCTCAGTGTGCCGACGATCACCGATGTCTGCCCTTGGGGCCCCGCCTGCACCCACAGCGCCTGATAAAAGAGCACCGTCTCGAAGAGCTCGCGGTAAACGGCGATGAAGGACACCCCCGCCAGTGCCCACATGGAGCCCTTGCCGGTCGCACGCTGGATCTTCTCGTGCAGGAATTGCTTCCACTTGTGCACTTCCAGGTTGGCGATGAGCCAGTAGCTCACGTAGAAGAGGATCAGCACCGCCACCATGGCGCTCACCCCTTCGATCACCTCGCGATTGGCCCCGGTGATCGCGATCAGCTTGCCCGCCGCCCACCAGGTGCCGAAGCCCAGCAGGATGGCGCCGATCCAGCCGATGTGCACGTAGTGCAGGATGTCGCGACGGTTGGCGCGCACCAGCAGAGTGACGATGGCGGCGACCACCAGCACCGCCTCCAAGCCCTCCCGCAGCAGGATGGTGAAGGCGCTGAGGAAGCCCGCGGCGGGCGACAGGCCGCGCTGGGACAGGGCCGCTTCCACGGCATCCAGCTCGGGCAGGAGGCCCCGGTACAGGGTCCCGACCTCGGCCACGGACTCGCGGGCGCGGATGGCATTGCGATAGGCGCCCATCTGCTGCTCGATGCGGGTGCGCAGCGCGGGATCGACGGCGTTCAGGGCCGGCTCGACGGCCTCGAAGCCGTCCAAGTAGGCGGATACCGCCAGACTGTAGGCCTGAGCCTGCTGGCCGGCCTGATAGGCCTGCCAGGAAGCCTCCAGGCGCGCCCGGGTCAGGGCGATGGCGGAGGTGCTGCCGCGCACCGCCTCCGGGTGGCTGCGCAGGTAGGCCAGCACCGCCTGGGCGGCTGGATCGGCCTGCGCCCCAAGGAGTTCGTGGTCGGACTTTGCCGACAGGCCCTGCAGCCCGCCGAAGCGGTCCAGCCAGGCGGCGGGCTCGCCGGCGAAGAGCGCCTGGCCGCGATGCACTTGGCCTTCGTCGTAGCGCAGGCTGTACAGATAGAAGGCCAAATCCCAGACCTGCTGGTCGGAGAACTGCGGATAGGCGCCCATGGCCGTGCCGTTGACGCCGAAGCGGATGGTGTTGTGCAGGCCGTAGGGGCTGAGGGTGTCCAGGCGCGCCCGGTCGTGGAAATTGGTGGGCGCCGGCTCCAGGCCGCGGGCCTGCGGCCCGTCGCCGAAGCCCTTGGCGCCGTGGCAGGAGACGCAATTCTGCGCGAAAAGGCGGGCGCCATTTTCCAGGGAAGGCGCCTGCGCGGGCGCCGTCTGCAGTTGCAGGCTGCTCAGCAGCGCCCCGCGCACCTGGCCGGCCCGCTGCTTGACCACGTCGGCGTCCGCCTTGGACTCCACCGCCTGGACCAGGGCCGCCATGTCCTCCTGCAGGCCCCGGTTGTCCGCCACCGAGGGCAACTCCGCCAGGAGCTCCCGGGCACGCTGCACGAATTCCTGCTGCTCCGCGTATTCCGCTTCGCTCGCCACCCGCCCGTGCTGCACGGCGCCCTCGTAGTCGGCGGAGACATAGGCCAGGATGTGCACGATGCGCTGAGCACGCTCCTGCTCCGCCGGGGTGGCGGGTGCGGCGAGGGCCGCCTGGGCGCCGCTCAGCAGCAAAAGAAACAAAAAAAGCGTGCGCATCAGAGGGTGAGTAACCATGGCCAGCTGCTCATAAGTGAGAATCATTCGCGGATACGCTACTTTTTCACAGTTGCAGCGCTTTGTAAAGATTTGCGGCGTGCCGCTTTCACCGGCAACGGTCGCCATTTGCGATGCAGCTTCCCTGTTGTGGTCACGGGAAACAGAAGCGCGATCGGCGCGTGCGCAAAGCACCCGGGCAGCGGCGCGGGCCGGCAGGCTTATACGCTGACGGTCCGATTGATCGTGGGGGCGTTTCATGGTGAATCAGGGAAATGAGCACTTTTCTCAAGGTGGCATCATGAATCTGGATATGACGGATGCGCTCATCGCCGTGCAGGACATGCTCAACGGCTTCATCGAGCGGCTGCCCTACATCGTGGTGGCCCTGCTGGTGTTCGCGCTCTTTTACCTGGCGGGCAGAACGGTGCGCCACGGCATCCGGCGCTTCAGCGCGCGCCGTCATCGCCATCGCAACCTCGGCCTGGTGTTGGGCCGGCTGGCGCAGGCGCTGATCATTTTCGTCGGCACCCTGGTCGCGCTGGTCATCGTTCTCCCTTCTTTTCGACCTGGCCAACTGGTGCAGTTGCTCGGCATCGGCAGCGTGGCCATTGGTTTCGCCTTCCGCGACATCCTGCAAAATTTCATGGCGGGCATCCTGCTGCTCCTGCACGAGCCTTTCCGCATCGGCGACCAGATCCGGGTCGCCGCTTTCGAAGGCGTGGTCGAGGATATCCAGACTCGCGCCACCATGATCCGCACCTATGACGGGCGCCGCATCGTCATTCCCAACGCGAAGCTCTTCACCGATGCGGTCATCGTGAACACCGCCTATGCCCAGCGGCGCCTGGAATACGAGCTCGGCATCGGCTATGGCGACGATATCGAGGACGCCAAGGCACTCATGCTGCAAGCAGTGCAGGAGGTGCCAGGGGTGCTGGCCGAACCGGCGCCGGACGTGCTCGTGGTCGGCCTGGCGGGCAGTGCGATCAAGCTGCGCGTGCGCTGGTGGATCGAGCCGCCGCGCCAGGCCGACGCCCTCGATGCCCAGGACCAGGTCCTGGCCGCTATCCGCCGGGCCTTGGGCGAGCACGGCATCGATCTGCCCTTCGAAACCCGGGTGCTGCTCTTTCACGATCAGACCGAAAGCAGCGACGGCGATCGGCGGCGCCAGCGTGAGGGCTGGCCGGCGGGACCGGGCGAGGCGCCGCACGCGCGGACCATCGCCGGAGCCATCCAGCAGCTGGCCCAGGCCGTGGCTCGCAGCGGCAGCAATGCTGGCGGCGCCCAGCCGGACAGGCGCCGCAACGCGGACGAGCAGCCATGAAAACGCGTCTGACTCGCTGGTGGGACGCACTACGCAGCAGCCTGTGGTTCGTTCCCATGCTCATGACGCTGGCGGCGGTGGCCCTGGCCTTTGCCACGGTCCAAGCGGACGAGCGAATCGGATACGAGTGGATACGGACGGTCGGCTGGCTGTGGACCGGCGGTCCGGAGGGCGCCCGCGAGGTGCTGTCCACCATCGCCGGCTCCATGATCACCGTCGCCGGCGTGACCTTTTCCATCACCGTCGTGACACTCACTCTGGCCTCCAACCAGTTCGGTCCCCGCCTGCTGCGCAATTTCATGCGCGATACGGGCAATCAGATCGTGCTCGGCACCTTCATCGCCACTTTCATCTACTGCCTGCTGGTACTGCGTACGGTCCGCGCGGTCGAAGCAACGCAGTTCGTGCCCTATCTCTCCGTCACCGCGGGGGTCCTGCTGGCCACCATCAGCCTGGGCGTGCTGATCTACTTCATTCACCACGTTTCCGAGTCGATTCAGGCGGAAAACCTGATTGCCGTGGTGGCGGCGGAACTCCAGGCCGGCATCGACCGGCTCTTCCCGGACGAGCTGGGACAGGCACCGCAGACGCCCGCGGCCCCCGCCCCCGCGTCAGCAGATTCCACCATGGACGACGCAGACCGTTGCATGATCCGGAGCCGGCACAGCGGCTACGTGCAGGCCGTGGAGAGTGAAACGCTGCTCGCCATCGCCAGCAACCGCGACCTGATCCTGCATCTGCTGTGCCGCCCCGGCGACTTCGTCACCCGCGACGACCCGCTGGCGGCCGCCTGGCCTGCCGGGCGCTGCGATGCGCGCCTGGCCCGCCGGATTTGCGGCGCCTTTCTCATCGGCCGGCACCGCACACCGACCCAGGACGTCGAGTATGCCGTGCATCAACTGGTGGAAATCGCGGTGCGCGCGCTCTCGCCCGGCATCAATGATCCATTCACGGCCATGAACTGCCTGGACTGGCTGGGTGCCGCCCTTGCCCAACTGGCGCAAAGAGACATGCCGGGCCGTCAGCGCCACGATGCACGCGGGCAGCTGCGCATCATCGCGGAAAACGGCACCTTTGCGGCCGTCGCCAATGCCGCCTTCAATCAGATCCGGCAGTACGGGCGGGGCAGCGCCAGCGTCGTGCTCCACATGCTGGATGTCATCGCCGCCGTCGCTCCTCGGTTGTGCCGTGAAGAGGATCGCAAGGCGTTGCTGCGGCACGCAGCCCAGGTCGAAGGCGACGCGCGCGCAAGCCTGCCCAATGAGATGGACCGGCAGGTGGTCGCGGCGCGCTATCAACGGACCGTGGCAGCCCTGAACGGGCGGCAGGCCAATACCGCAAAAGTGTGCGGCTCAAGCGCCGAGTAGGCTGCGCCTCAGTCCGGACTCGCCGCCGGCCGCGCCACATTCGCCAGCGCGGAGGCGTCGGCCGCCTGCTCCTGCCGCGGCACCACGGTGAAGCTGCCGTCCGTTTCCAGCACCACCGCCTCCACCATTTCCAAGCGGGCAATGCCCTGCGCGCGCACGGCGGCGCGAATCTCCGGCTCGGTCACGCGCTCGCGCCGCATGGCCTGCCGCAGAAAACGGCCGCGGTGAAACAGCAGGGCCGGTTCCGCCTTGACGAAGTGCAGCACGTGCGATGAGCGGACCGACAGCCAAGTCACGGCAAGCTGCAGGAAGATGAGCACGGCGAAGGCCAGCACCCCTTCGGCCAAAGCGATGTCCTTGGACAGCAAGACCGTAGCCAGGGTCGAGCCGAGCGCCACCGTGACGACGAGATCGAAGGCATTCATCTTGGAGAGGGTGCGCTTGCCGGACAACCGCAACAGGACGACCAGGGCGACATAGGCCGACACGCCAACCACCAGCACGCGCCCGAGGGCCGACCAGCCGCTGAAAAAGACTTCGCTGACCATCAGCCCTCCCCCCTTGCAGTCGCCACGGAGCTCCGGTGAATCAGCACCGCTCAACCGACGTGCGGCGGCATGGGAATGCCGACCCACTCGTAGAGCGCCGCCCGATGCCTCTGCCAATGCTCTTGGATGTGCTCCACGGCAGGCCGGCCGTCCAGCTGCCAGTCCGCCTGCTTGACGTTGAGCCCGACGAAGTGGGCGCCACAGCGGCCGAGGGCCGGCAGGTGCGGCGGGAAAGGCGAGCAGATGCTGACCTCATCGACGGTGACCAGGAACGGGTCGCTCCCGCGCGACAGCGCAGCCACCTGCAGTCCCTGCTCGTCCAGTTCCGAGGCAAGGGTGACGGGCTGCGCTTGCAGCACCCGCTGCAGGGCGGCCTGCAGGTCGAAGCCGGGCGGCAGGCCGCGGATGCCCGAGTTGCGGGGCGCCGGGCCGCACAAATCGGCGAACTGGCCGAAGCAGGCGCGTACGTCCTCGGCCAGAAGGCAGGCCTGCGGATCGTCGGCGGCCAACCACTGGGCCAAGCCGCCAGGCATCTGCCAGAGGATGCAGTCGTTGTCGAGGGCCAGCTCGCAGCGATCTGGAAAGCAGCGCAGCGGTGCCAGCTTCCAGCCCACTCCCTCCGCCAGGCCGCCGTCGAAATGGGGCGCCAAAAAGGCCGGCAGGTCGCCGTTGGCGTCGTACCAGCGTACCGCACCGGGCACCTCGCCCGTCCGGGCGCGGGCTTCCGCCAGCGGGATGCAGTTGACGCAGACCACGTACTCGGCCTCCGGCCCGAACAAGCGCCAAGCTCCCCAGAGGGACAGGCGCAGCGCCTCGAAACCGCGCTCGCTGACATCGCCGATGGTCCATCTCACCCCAAGCAAACGCTCCGCCATGCAGCCCCTCCTCTGCCCCGCCGCTGCAAGCGGCAGCGGCGCACGAGTCGGGGAGCATAGCTGTCGCGCCTGGCAGGCACATGGATATTTCGTCTTAGGCAGGACAGCCGATCGCGGGCAAGCCCGCTCCTACGCATCATGGGCACGAGCCGGATTGGGGAGCAGCCACGGCGGGACCTCGCCCTGCGCGCTCCCGGGCGGGTGAGGTATCCGGGGCGAGCGTGGTGCCAAGCCACATGCGGGATGGAGAATACGCGCCATCCCTTTGTGCCATCGCATTGCACCGAGCTGGCAGGCAACGAGCACGCGCAGAGACGTGGGAGCGGGCTTGCCCGCTCCTACAAAATGCGCCCGCGCACTGGGCAGGCTAGGCGCTGGCATCGTCCAGCCGACAGCGCCAGGGGAATTGCCATCCTTCGATGTCATGCCAGCCCCGGGCGGGGTCGGCCGGCGTCACCAGCGCCACTTCGTCGAAGCGGATCTCCTCCAGATCGAGAGACAGGCTGTCGATGATGCGGCGCTTGTCGGCCGCGGGCAGGTCCGCGTAGATGAGGCTCAGGTGCGGCTGCAATTGGTAATCCACCGGCCGGGCCAGCGCCGCCCTTACCCGCTGGGACAGCAGGGTGAGGGCGGGATGCTCCGCCAGGTCGATGAAGAGGCTCTTGAAGAACTGGTCGGTGCAATCCAGGCCGCGAACCCTGAGCGCCATGGGTCCGAGGCCCCGGACCGCCTGGCGCAGGATCTCCGGCAGGTCATCCTGTGGGGTATGCACCCCGCCGTAGATGGTGACGTGCGGCGCGAAGGGGCGGCTGCCGTGGCGGGCGGCCAGGTCGCGGATGAGCTGCGCCAGTTGCGTCCTTTCCGCGTCGCCGGGCAGCAGCCAGAAGGAAAACGGCTGACTATCCATCTGCCCCTCTCAGAATACCGGCACCAGATGATAACCCTGATTCTGGTAGCCGATCAGGGAAATGAAGCCGTCGCCCACCAGCTTGAGCTCCGGCAGCACGGTGGCGTTGTCGATGTTGAAGGCCTTGGTGGCCACGGCGCAGATCTCCTGCCTGACGCCGAGGGCCTTAAGGGCCCGCACGGACGCGGCGATGCGCTTGAGGGCGTCCTCGTGCTCCAGTGCGGTATCGGCGTCCGGCGCCGTGGTGAGATAGCGCACGCTCGGGCCGATGTAGACCAGGATGAGATCGGGCTTCACCCCCTGGCGCACGAAGCCGGCGTGGGTGCCCTGGATGACTTCCAGGTAGAAGGCGAGCTTGTTGGGATCGCCGATGTCCACCAGGAACACGCCCTTACCGGTCTTCATGCCGCGCAGGGCGTCGGCGTCATTGATTTCCGCGGCCCGGGCGGTCGCCGCCAAGGTCAGGCTCATCAGGATCACGGAAAGGAAGTATGCCGCTTGTCTGGCCATTCTCATCGTACTGCCTGCTCCTTTGCATGGTTCTGGCGGTGCCGCAACGTGGTCGCGCCGCGCAGGCCCGGCACCCGGCCTGCGCGGCGCGCTGTGCCATCCGCCTACTCGGGCCGATGGCAGACGGCTTCGATGTTGTTGCCGTCGGGATCGAGCACGAAGGCGGCGTAATAATCGGGGTGGTACTGGGGCCGCAGCCCCGGCCCGCCGTTGTCGGTGCCGCCCGCCGCCAGGGCCGCCTGGTAGAAGGCCGTCACCGTGGCCCGGTCGGGGCTGACAAAGGCCACGTGAGCCATCCCCGGACCCGAGCCGTCCCGGCCGATCCAGAAATCCGGATGCCCATCCACGCCGAAGCCGGCCGCCTCGCTGTCGAATTCCAGCCGCAGCGCGTAGCCCAGGGGGCGCAGGGCCTGCTCGTAGAAGGACTTGCTGCGCTGATAGTCAGCCACCCGAATGCCGATGTGGTCCAGCATGCTCGTGCCCTCCCCTTGCCCTGGCCTGCCTAGCGGCCGGATGCCAGCACCTCGAAGCGGTAGGTGTCGCCGTGGTGCAGATAGTGGACTTCGGTGTCCAGCCCCGCCTCCGCCACCGCCTTCATGAAGTCCGCCAGCGGGGATTTGAATACAGTATAGTCGTTGTAATGGATCGGGATGGCCGTGCGCGGGCGGATGAGGCGCAGGATCTGCACGCCCTGCCTGGCATCCATGCTGACCAGCAGGCCGAGCACGCGCGTGCCGCCCAGGTGCAGCAGGGCAAGGTCGATGCGCGGATAGCGCCGGGGAATCTCCTCGATCGCTTCGTAGAGCAGCGTATCACCGGTGATGTAGAGCCGCAGGCGCGGCGCCTCCTCCCCGTCGGCGCCCCACTCCAGCAGGCTGCCCATCACCGGCGGCAGCAGCGTGCTCAGCACGCCGGGAGCGTGGCGGCCGGGCATGGCGGTGATACGCAGCCACACTTCCCCCTTGCGCAGCAGGAGGCTGTCCCAGGTGGCGAGCCCCTGTGCCTTGCCGAAGCCCTTGTGCGCCAGGACGCGGGCGGCATGGCGGGTGGTGACGATGGGCAGCGTCCTGGGCAGCTTCGCCTCCGCCACGTGATCCCAGTGATCGCCGTGCATGTGGGACAGCACGCACAGATCGAGGGGCGGCAGGGCTTCGACCTCGACGGCCGGATCGGTCAGGCGCTCGGTGGTGATGCCGTAGCCCAGATGGGCGTGATCGCCGGCATGCAGGAAGTTGGGATCGGTGAGCAGCGTAAGGCCGCCATAGCGGATCACGGTGGTGGCGGTGCCCACGAAAAAGATGGAACCCTGCGCCAGCTCCGCCGCATTGGCGCTGCCGGGCAGGGAGAGGGTATGGGACGGGGCCATGCTGCCTCCTAGGCGCGGATCGGGCGAACGGTGCAGATCAACGCACAAAGAGCCAGCATGGATGCGGGCGCATCCGGCGCCAAGGGACCTTTTGCCCATGGACCGGCGCGGCGTTGCCGGAACAGCTCAGCCCGTGGCTTCGGCGGCAAGGCGCAGTTCGCGGAACAGGGCGGCGAGCTCGTCGAGCTGATAGTGGGCGTTCAGGCCGCTGGGGTTGGGCAGCACCCACAGCATCGCCTCCCCGAGCCGCTCCGCCTGCGGGCCCAGGCCGGCCTGTCGGCGGCCGAAGGCGCTGCGGTAGGCGCCGACCCCCAGCACGGCGACGAAGCGCGGGGCATAGCGACGCACCTTGGCCTCCAGGCGCGGCCGGCCGGCGGCCAGTTCCGCCGCCGCGAGGTCGGCCGCCGTCGCCGTGGCCCGCTCCACCAAGTTGGTGATGCCGCAACCGCAGTCCAACAATTCCTGCTCCTCGTGCGGCGCCAGCAGCCGGGACGTGAAGCCGGCGGCGTGCAGGGCCGGCCAGAAGCGGTTGCCGGGCCGCGCGAAGTGATGGCCGGTGGCGCCCGAGTAGAGCCCTGGGTTGATCCCGCAGAACAGCACCCGCAGGCCGGGCGCGATCACGTCGGGCACGGTCTTGCCGGCGGCGGCCAGGAGCTCCGCCTTGCTGGGTTTCCATCGCGACATAGCAATCACCGCATCACAAGCTTGGGCCTCAGCAGTGTAACGGAGCTGAACGGCGGCCGCAGCCGCTCACACGGCGCCGCGCAGCGCGGCCCAGGCCAGGCCCAGATATTCGTAGGCCGCGCGCTCCGCCTTGCGCAGGCTCATGGCGCCGGGATACAGCATGGCGGGACTGAAGGCCTGCGGCTCCTTGGCCAGGTAGTCGGTGGGCGCGGGGATCGGCGCCAGGCCCCGCTTTCGGAACAGCGCCACGGCGCGCGGCATGTGGGCGGCGGAGGTGACCAGCACGAAGCGGTCGCGGCCGAGGATGGGCTGGAGCCGGCGCGCCTGCTCTTCCGTGTCCATGGACAGCCGGTCCAGCGCCAGATCCGCCTGCGGCACGCCCAGGGCAAGCGCCAGCCGCGCCATGCCGTCGGCCTCGGCCACCGGATTGAAGACCGGTCCGCCGGACAGCAGCAGCCGGGTGCCAGGCAACTGGCGCTGCAGGCGGATGCCCTCCACCAGCCGGGCCAGAGAGGAAGCCGTGAGCTGGCTGGTGGCCGGCACGCGCGGATCGGACACCTGCCCGCCGCCCAGCACCACCACCCAGCGGATCGGCGGCGCGGCGGGATCTTGCAGCGCGGCGGGATCGAAGGGCGGGTAGCGGTGTTCCAGCGGCGCCAGGAGGGCGTTGGCGACCGGGCCGTAGCTGAGCAGGACGAGCACGGCCGCCGCCAGGGAAGCAAGGGTCAACCCCAGGCGGCGCCGCGTGAACCACAGCAGCGCCAGGCCCGCCAGCAGCGCGAGCAGCAGCAGGGGCACCGGAAAGAACAAGGGCGCGACGAGCTTTTTCAGGAAGAACATGCAGGCTCCGGGATGGGCCGACGAGCTTTTTTCTATGCTGGCGGCGGGCCATGCCAGCACCAGCCGCGGGCCGACGCCTGCGGCGCGGACCGCGCAGGCGGGCTCAGCGCCTGGCCGGCTTGCGTCGGGCGGCGGGGCGCGGCGCCGGACGGGCCGCGAAGGGGTTTTCGCCCTGCTTGAAGACCAGGCGCACGGGCACGCCCTCCAGCTTGAGCACCTTGCGATAGGTGGCTTCCAGATAGCGCCGGTAGGCATCGGGCAGCTCATCCACCCGCGAGCCGTGCACCACCAGGGTCACCGGGTTATGGCCGCCCTGGTGCACGTAGCGCAGCTTGATGCGGTGACCGCGCACCAAGGGCGGCTGATGGGCGGCGACGGCGTCGGCCAGGATCTTGTTGAGCTGGGCGGTGCTGAAGTGCCGCTCGGCACCGGCGGCCAGCTTGTCGATGCTCTTGTAGAGATCGCCCACGCCGGTGCCGTGCAGGGCGCTGATGAAGTGCACCGGCGCATAGGTCAGGAACGGCAGGCGCCGCTCCAACTGCCCTTTGATCCACTCGCGCTGATGCTGCTCCAGGCCGTCCCACTTGTTCACGGCCACGATGATGGCCCGCCCCATCTCCAGCGCCAAGCCGGCCAGATGGGCGTCCTGCTCGCTGATCTCGCTGCGGGCGTCCAGCACCAGGATGACCACCGTGGCGTCTTCCAGGGCCTTGAGCGTCTTGATCACGCTCAGCTTCTCGATGCCGCCCTGGACCCGGGCCCGGCGGCGCACGCCGGCGGTGTCGATCATGACGTACTGCTTGCCATGGCGCTCGAAGGGGATGTAGATGCTGTCGCGGGTGGTGCCGGGCATGTCGTAGACGATGACGCGCTCCTCGCCCAGCATGCGGTTGACCAGGGTGGATTTGCCCACGTTGGGGCGGCCCAGAACGGCGATGCGCGGCCCCTGGGCCGTGGGCGCCGCCTCGGCCTCCTGCGGCAGGGCCGGCAGCACGCGGGCCATCAGCTCGGCCACGCCGCTGCCGTGGGCGGCGGAGATGGGCTCGGGCTCGCCCAGCCCCAGGGCATGGAAGTCGGCAGCGGGAAACTGATCGCCCAGCCCCTCGGCCTTGTTGACCGCCAGGAAGACCGGCCGGCCGCTGCGGCGCAGATAGGCGGCGATCTCCTCGTCCTCGGGGTGCAGGCCGGTGCGCGCGTCCACCACGAAGATCACCACGTCGGCCTCGTCGATGGCAGCGCGGGTCTGGCGGGCCATCTCGGCGACGATGCCCTCCTTCTGCTCCGGCTCGAAGCCGCCCGTATCCACCACCAGGTAGGCGCGCTCGCCCATCTTGCCGGTACCGTACTGGCGGTCGCGGGTCAGGCCGGGCAGGTCCGCCACCAGGGCGTCGCGGCTCTTGGTCAGCCGGTTGAAGAGCGTGGACTTGCCCACGTTGGGCCGGCCCACCAGGGCGATGATCGGTTGCATAATGAATGACACTTGGCGGCGTCCGTGGGTGGATGCCGCAGGTTGAATGGGAGATGCTTAATTAGACACTCGAAAGTGCCGGCTGCTGCCGCTCAGCGCCTGGCAACCCGCAGCCGGTACAGACTGCCTTCCCGGCTCAGGGCCAGGGCACCGTCGCCGAAGGCCACCGGGGCGCTCTGCAGGCCGGTGGCGGCGATGCGCGCTTGGCCGATGCGGCGTCCGCTCTCGGGGTCGAAGGCAAAGAGATAGCCGGCGCGGTCGCCCACCAGCAAGGTGCCCTGGACCAGCGCCGGACCGGTCACGCCGCGTCCCTGGATCTGGTCGTTGCGCCACAGAGTGGCGCCGGTGCGCGGATCGATGGCGTAGAGGACGTCCTGCGCGTCGGTCAGGTAAAGCCGGTCGTTGGCCAGCAGCAGCGGATTGAAGACGGACATGTCCCGGCTCCAGCTTTCCGCGCCCGAGCTGCGGTTGAAGGCGCCCAGCTTGCCCTGGTAAGTGCCTGCGATGATGCTGTCGCCCATGAGCACGGGCGTGGCGTCGGCATCCACCAGGCGCTCCAGCTCCGTGCGCCCGCGCGGCGTGGCGACGGGTACCTGCCACAGCAGGTGACCGTCGCGGGCGTCGAGGGCCGCCAGCTCGCCGCTGGAAAATGCGGCATAGACCGTGTCCTGGTCTGCCAGCGGCGTGGCCGCCCCGCGCAGGCTCAGGGAGGGAATGGTGGCCGAGTAGGACCACTGCTGAGCGCCGTCCTTGGCGCTCAGGGACCAGAGCTTGCCGTCGTTGGTTTGCGCCAGCAGGCGATCTCCCGCCGGCACCACGCGCGTGATCACTTCGGAGCTCAGCGCGCTGCGCCAGAGCACCTGCCCCTGGCTCAGGGACAAGGCGGTCACGAAGCCGGCGTCATTGCCCACGTACACTCGGTCGCCGGCAATGGTGCCGCCGGCGGAAATGCGCCCATCCAGCTGCCGGCGCCACAGCTCCCGGCCCGCGCCGTTGAGGGCGATCACGTTGCCGCGGCTGTCGCCCACGACGATGCGGTCGCCCGCGACGGCGACCTGGGTCGCCTGGTACGGATCCACCCGCCAGCCGCCGTACAAGCGCGCCTGCCACGCCGTGCTCAGCTTGACGCGCTGGTCCGCGGCCGTCACGGGAGTGGGCTTGGCCAGCTTGGCCGGCCCGCCGGAAAACATGCCGCAACCGCTGAGGGCGGAGCCGAGGACCAGGACAGCGACGGCAGTGGCGAGACCGCGGGAGCGCTTCGGCATGGCTCAGGCAGCCTCCCCGAGGTCATCCAGCTTGAGCTGCACGATGGCGCGGTAGGGATCGTTCTGATCCAGCTTCGCCAGCGCGGCCTGGTAGGCCTTGCGCGCATCGGCCGGACGCTTGAGGGCCAGGTACGCGTCGCCGCGCAGCTCCTCGTATTCGGCCGCGAATTCGCCGGGATTGAGGCTCTGCAGATCCTTCAGGGCGTCGGCGGCCTTGCCCTGGCCGAGGTGAATGCGGGCCAGGGTCAGCGCGGCGAAGCGGTCGAAGCCGGTGGGCAGATCCGCCTGCTTGAGCTTGGCCAGCCGCGCGGCGGCCTGGGCGATGTTGCCCGCGTCCACGTCCATGCGCGCCAGATACAGCTGCGCCAGCATGGCGTAAGTGGTGCCATCATAGTCCTTGCTCAGCTTTTCCGCGTTGGCCCGGGCCGACTTGGCATTCTTCTGCTCATACTGCTGGGTCATCTGGCTGAAGAGGGTCGAGGCCTTCTCGTTCTGCTGCGTCCGGTAGCTCTTGTAGCCCCAATAGCCGGCGCCCGCGAGGGCCGCCACCAGCACGGCCGCCAGGATGGGCCTGCCGAAGCGGCTGAAGAAGGACTTGGCCTGCTGCATCTGTTCTCCGTGAGTCAAATTCGCGTTCACCACTTTTTCCTCGTTATGAAATCCGGCCCCTGCGGCCGCGCACCGATCCTGGCTCCCTTGCGGTGCTCCGAAAAATGCAGGCTAAGTATGGATAGCAAGCAAAAGCTAGTCAAATCCCGCGCGCACCAGGCTGACCGGCGCCCTGCCCGGACTCGGGCGCCAGCCGGGCGTGGGGCACGACGGCCGACAGCAGCGTGCGGGTGTATTCCGATTGCGGGTGCGCGTACACCTGCTCCACCGGTCCCTGCTCCACGATGCGCCCGCTCCGCATGACCGCCACCTGCTCGCACATGTGGCGCACGACCCGCAGGTCGTGGCTGATGAAGAGCAGGGTCAGGTTCAGCTCCTCGCGCAGGGATTGCAGCAGGGTCAGGATCTGGGCCTGGATGGAGACATCCAGGGCGGACACCGGCTCGTCGCAGACCAGCAGGTCCGGCTTGAGCACCAGGGCGCGGGCAATGCCGATGCGCTGGCGCTGGCCGCCGCTGAATTGGTGCGGGTAGCGGTCCAGGGCGTCGTCCCCCAGGCCCACACGCGCCAGCATCTCGCGCACCGCGGCGCGCCGCTGGCTGGCGTTGCCCAACCGATGGATGACCAGGCCCTCCTCGACGATGTCGCCCACCCGCATGCGCGGATTTAGGGAGGCGAAGGGATCCTGGAACACCATCTGCAACCGCCGACGCATGCGCCGCAGCTCGCTGCCGCGCAGCTGCAGCAGATCCACACCGTCGAAGCGGATCTCGCCGCCGTCCAGGGACAGCAGGCGCATGACCGCCCGCGCCAGGGTGGACTTGCCGGAGCCCGACTCCCCCACCAGGCCGCAGGAGCCGCCGCGCGGGATGCTGAGATCCACGCCGTCCAGCGCCATCAGCGTCTTCTTCTCCAGGCCCAACCGGCCGCTGCGCACCTGATAGCACTTGCGCAGCCCGCGCAGGCTCAGGAAGGCATCGCTCACCATTGCACCTCCGCGACACGGTCGTGAAACAGGCAGCGGCTCTGGCGGCCGTCCAGCTCCAGCAGGGGCACCGGCGCCTCGCGGCAGACCGGCTGCGCCAGCGGGCAGCGCGGCGCAAAGCGGCAGCCCGGCGGAATGGCATCCAGTGCCGGCACCTGGCCGGCGATGGGACGCAGATGGCGGCGGCCGGCCAGATCGGGCAGGCAGGCCAGCAGGCCGGCAGTGTAAGAATGGCGCGGAGACTGCAGCACGACGCGGGCGGGCCCCTGCTCCACCACCTGGCCGGCGTACATGACCGCCACCCGGTCGGCGATGCGCGCCACCACGTCGAAGTCGTGGGTGATGAAGAGCACCGCCATGCCGCGCTGGCGTTGCAGCTCCTTGATGAGGTCCAGGATCTGCGCCTGGATGGTGACGTCCAGGGCGGTGGTCGGCTCGTCGGCGATGAGCAGGTCAGGCGCACAGGCCAGCGCCATGGCGATCATCACGCGCTGGCGCTGGCCGCCGGACAGCTCGTCGGGATAGGCGCGCAGGCGCGCGCGGGCGTCGCGGATGCCCACCTGGTCCAGCAGCTCCGCAGCCTTGGCCAGGGCCGCGGACCGGGACAGGCCCAGATGCACCATGAGCGGCTCGGCCACTTGGCGGCCGATGGCGAAGACCGGGTTGAGGGAGGTCATCGGCTCCTGGAAGACCATGGCGATGCGGTTGCCGCGCAGCTGACGCAGGCGTTCCCGGGGCAGGCGCAGCAGGTCTTCGCCCTGGAAGGCGATGCTGCCGCCGCGCGTCCGCAGTCCCGGCCCCAGCAGGCCCATGATGCTCAGCGCGGTCAGGCTCTTGCCGGAACCCGACTCGCCGACCAGGCATACAAGCTCACTGGCGCCGATCTGCAGATCCACGCCGTCCACCGGCCGCAGCGCCGGGTCCTTGGCGAGGGCGACCCGCAGGTCGCGGATGGCGAGCAGTTCAGGCATCGAGCTTCGCTTTGAGCCGCTCCGGCAGGGTGGCCAGGCTGGCGGGCAGGAACTCGCCCGTCTCCTGCTCCTTCACCTGCAGCTCGCCGCCGGCCAGCTCCTGCTCGCCGAGAATGAGCATGAAGCGCGCCTGCGAGCGCTCCGCGGCCTTCAGAAGCTGCTTGAGCCCGCCCACCGGGCCGGTGCTCACGCGGATGCCGGCGTCGCGGGCCCGCTCGGCCAGGCACAGGGCGGCGGGCGCCGCCGCCTCGCCGAAGGGGCCGATGAAGAGATCGGGGCGCTCGGGAGCCGCCTGGCCGACCTCCAGCTCCAGCAGGGCGAGCAGGCGCTCCAGGCCCATGGCGAAGCCCACGGCCGGGGTATCGGGACCGCCGATCTGCCGCACCAGGCCATCGTAGCGGCCGCCGGCGATCACCGTCCCCTGGGCGCCGAGGCGATCGGTCTTCCACTCGAAGACCGTGCGGTTGTAGTAGTCGAGTCCCCGCACCAGGACCGGGTTGACCACGAAGGGGATCTCCAGGGCCCGGAGCCGCGCCTGCAGTCCCTCGAAGTGGAGGGCGGAATCCTCGTCCAGGAAATCCACCAGGAGCGGCGCATCCCGGGTCGCCTCGCGGCAACTCTCCACCTTGCAGTCCAGCACCCGCAGCGGGCTGCGGTGGATGCGCGCGCGGCAATCGGGGCACAAGGCCTCCGCCCTGGGCTCCAGGTAGCGCACCAGCAGTTCGCGGTAACGCTGGCGGGCCTCCAGGGAGCCCAGGGAGTTGAGCTCCAGGGTCACGCCGTTCAGCCCCAACTCGCGCAGCAGGCGCGCCGACAGGGCGATCTGCTCGGCATCCACGTCCGGGCCGGCCAGGCCGAAAGCCTCCACGCCGAGCTGATGGAACTGGCGGTAGCGGCCCTTCTGCGGCCGCTCATGGCGGAACATGGGGCCCATGTAGTACAAGCGGGGCGTCTGGCCGCGCAGCAGGTTCTGTTCGATGGCGGCACGCACGCAGCCGGCGGTGCCCTCGGGGCGCAGGGTCAAGCTGTCGCCGCTGCGGTCGACGAAGGTGTACATCTCCTTCTCCACGATGTCGGTGACTTCACCGATGGCGCGGGCGAAGAGCTCGGTCCGCTCGACGATGGGCAGGCGGATCTCGCTGTAGCCGTAGCGGGCCATGAGATCGCGCAAGGCCGCCTCCAGGCGCTGCCAGGCGCCGGTCTCGGCCGGCAGGATGTCGTTCATGCCGCGTACGGCTTGGATGGTGCTTGCCATGTTTTAAGTGATTCGTGATTCGTGATTCGTGATTCGTGATTCGTGATTCGTGATTCGTGATTCGTGCGCGAGTGTGGCGCGGCCCGCGCCGGCGCGCAAGCCGCTTCACGTTTCACGTTTCCCGTTCCTCGATCTGCGCGCGGCGAGCTGGGCCCGGATGTGCCGTTCCAGGGTGTCCACGATGCTTTCGTTGGGCACCCGCTCCACCTGCTTGCCATGGAAATAGAGAATGCTGCGCTTGTCGCCGCCGGTCAGGCCGATGTCGGACGCCAGGGCCTCGCCGGGACCATTGACCACGCAGCCGATCACGGACACGTCCATGGGCTCCAGGATGTCCTCCAGGCGCGACTCCAGGGCATTGACGGTCTTGATCACGTCGAACTCCTGGCGCGAGCAGGAGGGACAAGCGATGAGATTGATGCCCTTCTTGCGCAGGTGCAGGCTTTTCAGGATGTCGAAGCCCACCTTCACCTCCTCCACCGGATCGGCGGCCAGGGACACGCGGATGGTGTCGCCGATGCCGTCGGCCAGCAGCATGCCGAGGCCGATGGCCGACTTCACCGTGCCGGAGCGCAGGCCGCCCGCCTCGGTGATGCCCAGGTGCAACGGATAATCCACCTGCTCGGCCAGCAGCCGGTAGGCACCGACGGCGAGGAAGACGTCGGAGGCCTTGACGCTGATCTTGACGTCGTGGAAATCCAGCTCGTCCAGGATAGCCACGTGGCGCAGGGCCGATTCCACCAGGGCCTCGGGGGTGGGCTCGCCGTACTTGGCCTGCAGGTCCTTCTCCAGCGAGCCCGCGTTCACGCCGATGCGGATCGGCACGCCGCGGTCCTTGGCGGCGGACACGACCGCCTTGACGTGCTCCCGCTTGCCGATGTTGCCGGGGTTGATGCGCAACCCGTCCACGCCGTCGGCCAGCACCTTGAGGGCGATGCGGTGATCGAAGTGGATGTCGGCCACCAGCGGCGTTACCACTTCCCGGCGGATGGCCGCGAAGGCGTCGGCGGCCTCCATGCCGGGCACGGACACGCGCACGATGTCCACGCCGACCTGCTCCAGGCGCCGGATCTGCGCCACCGTGGCCGCCACGTCGCGGGTATCGGTGTTGGTCATACTCTGCACGCTGATAGGCGCGTCGCCGCCGATGGCCACTTTGCCGACGCGGATCTGCCGGGTCCGGCGTCGCTGAATGGGAGATGGGCTGTGCATGTCCTTGCTCTCTTCCGTCAATGGTGGAGGCGGCGAACGGGTCAGCCGCCTGGATCGACTACTCCGGTGTGCCGCCCGGCGGGGGCGCCGCCGTATCACCCACCGTGAAATGCACCACCTGGCCGGGCTTGCCGCCCGGCACGGGGATCGGTGTGTCGCCCAGCCGGATCTGCGCCGCCGCGGCGTTGCCCAGCACGATGCGATAGGGCGCTTCGCCTTGCAGCTCCGCCTGCTCGCCAGCCTGGACGGTGCGCCGCAGCAGAATCTTGCCGGTACCGTCCCTCACCTCGACCCACGCTTCGGCGCTGAACTGCAGATTCAACTTGCCCCCAGCGGCTGCCGGCGGCGAAGCGGAGGCGGTGGGCGCCACGGCGGCCGGGGTCGGCTCGATAGCGGCTGCGCTGACCTGCGGCGCGACGGCGCTGGCGGCCGGCGCGGCGGGCGAACTGGCGGCCGCCGGCCCCGCGGCCTGGCCGTCCAACTGCTTGAAGGCCAGATCATCGGCGTCGGGCAGCTCGCCGCCGTTGCCGTAGAAGAACAGCACCATGCCGACGATCACGGCCAAGGCCAGCAGGGCCCAGAGCACGGTGCGCCAGCTGTGCTCCATCAACGGGCCCTCGGCCTTTGGCACGAGCTGCTGGGCCGAGCGCGTGCCCGCGTCGCCGCTCTGGGAGGCATAGATCCGCACCACTTCTTCCGGGTCCAAGCCCAGCAGGCGTGCGTAGTTGCGCAGGAAGCCGCGCACGAAGACAGCGCCGGGCAACTTGTCGTGGCGATCGCTCTCCAGGGCCTCCACTTGCCCGTAGGTCAACTTCAGCTGCGCGGCCACCTGCTCGATGCTCAAGCCCCGTTGCAGGCGCGCCCGGCGCAGGCAGTCACCCGCCGACTGGGTGGACGGCAAGCCGCTTTCTGTATTGATCTCGTTTTCTGGCATGATCGGACTCAAGCTCGTCTCAAGGAAGCTGCAGGAGCAGGGCCTGGGCGCTGCGCCCCTGCGCAGAATAAGGCGCCTTGTCCACCACTTGCTGCAGATAGCGCCGTGCTTCGGCCACGTTGTTGCGGTCCTTGGCGATCTGCCCGGCCAGGAGTTGGGCATCGATGTTGTCCGGTGTCTGCCCCAGCACCCGCGCGACCGCCACCTCCGCCGCGTTCAACTGTCCCTCAGCATAATCCAACAAGGCCATTTGCAGCAAAGCGGGCGGGTAGTCGGGGGCCAGGCGCAGCGCTTGGGCAAGCTGCTGGCGGGCCGCGCCGCGGTCGCCGCGCGCCAGGGCGACCTTGGCAAGATTGAAATGGGCGAAATGGGGGGTGGCATAGAGCGGATCGGCCAGGGCCTTGCGCAGGGTACGCTCCGCCTCGTCCAGGCGGCCCTGGGCGAGGAGGAAGGCACCGTAGTTGTTCAGCACGTCCGACGCCTTGCCGTTGATGTCCAGGGCGCGCCGGAAGGCGCGTTCCGCCAGCTCCGGCTGATTCAGCTGCTGGTAGGCCAAGCCCAATGCGCTGTAGGCACCGACCGCCTGGCTGTCGAGATCCACGGCCTTTTCCAGCTCGACGATGGCGGGCCGCACCTCGCCCGCCTGCAGGTAGGCGATGCCCAGCGAAGTATAGATCTGCGCGCGGTGCTCCGGGGAACTGCGTGGGTTGGGAGTGGAGGTGGCACAGCCGGTCAGGGTGGCAAGCAGAAATAGCAGCCAAACGCCCTGCTTCATTGCGCAACCTGAAGCGGAATGGTTTTGCGGCGGGTGCGATCCTGGACGCGGCCGGCGAGCTGGCCGCAGGCGGCGGCGATGTCCTCGCCGCGCGGACGGCGGGTGACGGTGACGATGCCGCGGCCCAGCAGCTCGTCGCGGAAAGCGTCGATGCGGGCCTGGGGCGAGCGCTGATAGCGGGCGCCCGGATAGGGGTTGAAGGGAATCAGGTTGACCTTGCTCGGGATGTCGCGCAGCAGGCGGGCCAGCTCCCGCGCGTAGGCGGGGTCGTCGTTGACTCCGTCCAGCATCACGTATTCGAAGGTGATGCGCCGGCGCGTGCCGACCGGATAGCGGCGGCAGGCGTCCAGCAGCTCGGCCAGCGGATACTTGCGGTTGAGCGGCACCAGCTTGTCGCGGATCTCGTCGCGGGTGGCATGCAGGCTGATGGCCAGGCTGACGTTGCTGTCGCGGCCGAGCTTGTCCATGGCCGGCACCAGGCCCGAGGTGCTCAGGGTCACGCGCCTGGCCGACAGGCCGTAGGCCAGGTCGTCCAGCATGAGATTGCAGGCCGCCACCACGTTGCGGTAGTTGAGCAGGGGCTCGCCCATGCCCATGAGCACCACGTTGGTGATGGCGTCGGCGCCCAGCTCGCGCCGGGCCACCCGCAGCTGGCTGACGATTTCGCCCACCGACAGGTTGCGGTTGAAGCCCTGCTCGGCGGTGGCGCAGAAATCGCAGTCGATGGGACAGCCCACCTGGGACGAGATGCACAGGGTGCCGCGCTCGGCCTCGGGGATGTAGACGGTCTCGATGCAGTTGCCGTCGGCCAGCTGCAGCAGCCATTTCTGCGTGCCGTCCTGGGAATCCTGGCACAGCACCACGCGCGGCTCGTCCACGCAGGTCTCCGCCTGCAGGCGGGCGCGCAGGGACTTGGCCAGATTGGTCATCTGGCCGAAGTCGCGCACGTCCCGCTGGTGCAGCCATTGCAGGAGCTGGGCGGCGCGGAAGCGGGGCTCGCCCCACTGGGCGAACAGTGCCTCCAGCCCCGCTCGATCGTAATCGAGCAGGTTGAGGGCTTGGGCGGCATCGCGCGTGGTGTTGCTCATCTTTCGTCTTTCACTGCAAAAATCCCATCAGGCCGGGCGGCTGGCGATTTCCATCTGACTGAAGAAGAAGGAAATCTCCCAGGCGGCGGTTTCGGGGCCGTCGGAGCCGTGCACCGCGTTGGCATCGATGCTGTCGGCGAAATCGGCGCGGATGGTGCCCGGCGCGGCCTTCTTGGGGTCGGTGGCGCCCATCAGCTCGCGGTTCTTGCTGATGGCGTTTTCGCCTTCCAGCACGCTGATCAGCACCGGACCGCTGCTCATGAACTGGCACAGCTCGCCGTAGAAGGGCCGCTCCTTGTGCACGGCATAGAAGCCGCCCGCCTGCTCGGGACTCAGGTGCATCATCTTGGCGGCGACGACGCGCAGGCCGGCGTCCTCGAAGCGCTTGAGAATGGCGCCGACGGCGTTCTTGGCGACGGCATCGGGTTTGATAATGGACAGCGTGCGTTCAGTTGCCATGGTTTGTCCTTTTTTGATCGAAAAAAGAGATAAAGATTCCAAATGCCTGAAATTTGGCGCCTAGGCTACCATCAGCAGGCACGCGGGGCAATGGGAGGGCGCGGGCGCCGGCCCGGCAAACGCAAAACGCCGGCACGACGCCGGCGGCGCCTTCGAGGCCCGAGCCGCTCAGGCGATCCAGCCGCCGCCGAGCAGCTCCTCGCCGTGGTAGAAGGCCGCGCCCTGCCCCGGCGTGACGGCCCGCTGCGGCGCTTCGAAAACCAGGCGCCCGCGCCCGGCCGCCTGCGGATGGAAGACCGCCCGGGCCGGCACGCTGCGGTAGCGGATCTTGACCCACAGCGCCTGCGGCGCGGCCGGCGCCTGGCCGGACAACCAGTTCACGGCATCGAGCTGCGCCTCGTGCTGGTAGAGCTCGCCCTCCTCGGCCACCACCAGGCGGTTTTCCGCGGGCAGGATGGCCTTGACGTAGAGCGGGCGGGCGGCGGCGATGCCGAGTCCCTTGCGTTGGCCGATGGTGTAATAAGCCACTCCCCGATGCCGACCGAGCACCGCGCCCTGCTCGTCGACGATCTCGCCCGGGCGCGCGAAGTCCTCGCCCAGCTCCTGCTTGAGGAAGGCGCCGTAATCGCCGCCGGGCACGAAGCAGATGTCCTGGCTCTCGGGCTTGTCGGCCACGCGCAGGCCGAGCTCGCGGGCCATGGCGCGCACCTGCGCCTTGTCCAGGTCGCCGACCGGGAAGAGCAGCCGGTCGAGCTGCTCGGGCGGGGTGGCAAAGAGAAAGTAGGACTGGTCCTTGGCCGGATCGGCGCCGCGGAAGAGGCGCGGACGCGCGCCGGGCTCGCGCAGCAGGCGGGCGTAGTGGCCGGTCGCCACGTAGCGGGCGCCGAGCGCCCTGGCCTGCTGGATCAGGCGGTCGAATTTCATGAACTGGTTGCAGCGCGCGCACGGGTTGGGCGTGCGGCCGGCGCGGTAATCGTCCAGGAAGTTCTGGATCACCGTCTGGCGGAAGCTTTCCTCGTAGTTCAGGGCATAGAAGGGAATGCCCAGGCGGTCGGCCACCCGCCGGGCATCGGCCACGTCGTCGAGGCCGCAGCAGGTGCTCTCCTCGCCATGATCGCCGCGCCACAGGCGCATGGTGGCGCCCACCACGTCAAAGCCCTGCCGCACCAGCAGGGCGGCCGTCACCGAGGAGTCCACCCCGCCCGACATGGCCACCAGAACCCGTTCGCCCTTCTCCATTCCATCCACCTCAACTGCGGGCCGCCCCGGGCGGCCGTTTTACTCCCGCTCCTCCAGCCAGGCCATCTGGATGGCCTCCAGGATCTTCTCGCTGGAACGCTCGGGCGCGTCATCGAAGCCGTCCAGCGCCATCACCCAGGCATGCAGGTCGGTGAAGCGGATGTACTGGGGATCCACGTCCGGGTGCGCCTCGTCCAGGGCAATGGCAATCTCGCGGGTGTCGGTCCATTTCATCGTTGTCCTCCTCTCGGCCTGCGCGGCTCGCCGCGATCAGTGCCGCTCCTTTTCCAGGTTGATGGTGTACTTGGGAAGCTCGACCACCAGATCCTGGTCCTCCACCACCGCCTGGCAGCTCAGGCGCGAGGTGGGCTCCAGGCCCCAGGCCTTGTCCAGCAGATCCTCCTCGGTTTCCTCGGCCGGCTCCAGGGACTCGAAGCCCTGGCGCAGGATGACGTGGCAGGTGGTGCAGGCGCAGCTCATCTCGCAGGCATGCTCGATCTCGATGCCGTTGCGCAGGGCCGCCTCGATGATGGTCTCGCCCGGTTCCGCCTCGATTTCCGCGCCCTCCGGGCAGATCTCGTGATGCGGCAGGAATTTGATTTTCGGCATGTTCTTTCCCGTCAGTCGAATTGTTCAATGTGCTTGCCGGCCATGGCCGCGCGGACGCTGGCGTCCATGCGACGCTGGGCGAAGGTCCGGGTACTCTCTTCAAGGGCCTGCAGCTTGTCGCGGATCAGGTCGAAGTCGTTGCCGGCGCTGGCCTGCTGCAGCTCGGCGATGGCCAGGTCCACGGCGACGCGCTCCCCCTCCTCCAGCAGGTGGCGGTCCTGGGCCAGGGCCGCCGTCAGGGCCTCCAGGGCACGCTGGGCCTCCACTTGCGCTTCGCGCAAGGCGCGCGCCGCCACGTCCTCCTGGCCATGGGCGAAGGAGTCGCGCAGCATGCGCTCGATCTCCTCCTCGCTCAAGCCGTAGGAGGGCTTGACCTGCACGCGGCTCTCCACGCCGGTGCTCTGCTCCCGAGCGGAGACGGACAGGAGGCCGTCGGCATCCACCTGGAAGGTGACGCGGATGCGCGCCGCGCCGGCCACCAGGGGCGGAATGCCGTGCAGTTCGAAGCGGGCCAGGGAACGGCAGTCCTGCACCAGCTCGCGCTCGCCCTGCACCACGTGGATGCTCATGGCGCTCTGGCCGTCCTTGAAGGTGGTGAACTCCTGGGCGCGCGCCACCGGAATGGGGGTGTTGCGCGGGACGATCTTCTCGACCAGGCCGCCCATGGTTTCGATGCCCAAGGACAGGGGAATGACGTCCAGGAGCAGCAGGTCCTCGTCGCGGCGATTGCCCACCAGCACGTCGGCCTGGATGGCCGCGCCGACGGCCACCACCTTGTCGGGGTCGATGTCCACCAGGGGCTCGCTCTGGAAGAACTCGCGCGCCGCCGCGCGCACCCGCGGCACGCGCGTGCTGCCGCCCACCATCACCACCCCGCGGATCTCGTCGGCGCTCAGCTTGGCGTCGCGCAGGGCGCGGCGGCACGGCGCCAGGGTCCGCTGAATCAGCGGCTCGATCAGTTGCTCGAACTGGTCACGGCGCAGCTCGCCCCGCCATTCACGGCCGTCGGTCATCTCGATGGCGATGGGCGTGCTCTCGGCGTCGGTCAAGGCCTCCTTGGCCTGGCGCGCCGCCGCCAGCACCCGGCGCAGCCACTGGGGATCGGCATTGTCCGCCTGCGCCTGGGCGAGAATCCATTCGGCGACCGCGTGGTCCATGTCGTCGCCGCCCAGCGCCGAATCGCCCGCCGTCGCCAGCACCTCGAAGATGCCCTGGCGCAGGCGCAGGATGGAGATGTCGAAGGTGCCGCCGCCCAGATCGTAGACGGCATAGACGCCCTCGGCCCCCTTGTCCAGGCCGTAGGCCACCGCCGCCGCGGTTGGCTCGTTCAGCAGGCGCAGGACCGGGAGGCCGGCCAGGGTGCCGGCGTCCTTGGTGGCCTGCCGCTGGGCATCGTCGAAGTAGGCGGGCACGGTGATGACCGCGCCGGCCACTTCGCCGCCCAGCGCGGCCTCGGCGCGCTGGCGCAACACCTTGAGGATCTCCGCCGATACCTCCACCGGGCTCTTCATGCCGGCGATGGTGCGGATGCGCGGCATGCCCCCCTGCCCCTCCGGCGCCACCAGGTGGTACGGCAGGCGGTCGGCCAGGGTTTTCACGTCCTCGATGCCGCGGCCCATGAGGCGCTTGACCGAGGCGATGGTATTGAAGGGGTCGGCGGCGGCCGCCGCCAGCGCTTCCTGGCCGACCGCCACCTCGCCATCGGCCAGATAGCGCACCACCGAGGGCAGCAAGTGACGTCCCTGGGCGTCGGGCAGCGTGTCCGGAATGCCGGAGCGCACCGTGGCGACCAGGGAGTTGGTGGTGCCCAGGTCGATGCCGACGGCCAGGCGATGCTGGTGCGGGGCGGTGCTCAAGCCAGGTTCGCTGATCTGTAAAAGGGCCATAAGCGTACTCGGGTATGGTTGTTCGGGGACAAAAGCGGGCACGCCCGCCAGCGGCAGCGCGCTAGTCGAACTGCTCCTCGAGGCGGTCCGCCTCCTGCAGCAGCTTGTTGAAGAACTTCAGTTCCTGCACCAGGATGGCCGCGCTGGCGGGGTTGGCCAGGCCCGGGCCGTGCAGGGCCACCCGCAAGCCTTCGTTGCGCTCTTCCACCGCGCTTTTGAGATCCCGGCGCAGGCGTGCCAAGCCGGGCAAGGGGTCCGGCTCGTGGCGCAGCTCCGCCAACCGCTCGCGGAAGTCCATCTGCTCGTCGAGAAAGGCGGGATTCATGATCGTGCGCGACTCGTCCTGGCTCTCCACGCCGTGCATGGCCAGCAAATACTCGGCGCGCCGCAGGGGATCGCGCAGGGTGGCGTAGGCGTCGTTCAGCCGCGTGCTCCACTCCAGGGAAAAGCGCTTTTCCCGGCTGTCCGCGGCGGCGAAGCGGTCCGGGTGCACCCGCCGGCTCAGCTCGTGGTAGCGGCGGTCGAGATCGTCCAGATTGATCTCATAGCCGACGGGCAGGCCCAGCAGCTGGAAGGCGGTCACCGGCGCCGGCGGCTGCAGGGCACCGCACGCATGGCAATCCAGCACGAAGGGCACGCCCGCCGCCGGCAGCAGGGGCGTCCCGCAGCGCCAGCACATCACCGCCGCGCCGTCAGACATTGAAGCTTTCGCCGCAGCCGCATTCGTCCTTGACGTTGGGGTTGTTGAACTTGAACCCTTCGTTGAGTCCCTCGCGGACGAAATCCAGCTCGGTGCCATCGAGATAGATCAGGCTCTTCGGGTCCACGAAGACCTTGACGCCGTTGTGCTCGAAGATCTGGTCCTCGGGCCGCACCTCGTCCACGAATTCGAGGACGTAGGCCATGCCCGAACAGCCGCTGGTCCGCACGCCCAGGCGCAGGCCTTCGCCCTTGCCGCGCCTGGCCAGCGACTTCTGTACGTGCTGGGCGGCCCGTTCCGTCAAACTCACGCCCCTCATGCCATATCCCTCCTGAAAAGAGCGGCCCCGAAGGCCGCTTGTCATGTTCATTTGCCGGACCGGCCGCTTAGCGGACGGGCCGGAGCCGCCTCAGGACGCCTGGGCGGCAGCTTCGCTCTGGCCGTGCTTGGCCTTGTAGTCCTCAATGGCCGCCTTGATGGCGTCCTCGGCCAGCACCGAACAGTGGATCTTCACCGGCGGCAGGGCCAGCTCCTCGGCAATCTGGGTATTCTTGATCTGGGCCGCCTCTTCCAGGGTCTTGCCCTTCACCCACTCGGTCACCAGCGAGCTGGAGGCGATGGCGGAACCGCAGCCGTAGGTCTTGAAGCGCGCGTCCTCGATCACGCCCTGCTCGTTGATCTTGAGCTGCAGCTTCATCACGTCGCCGCAGGCCGGCGCGCCTACCATGCCGGTGCCCACGCTGGGGTCGCTCTTGTCGAAGCTGCCCACGTTGCGGGGATTCTCGTAGTGGTCGATCACTTTGTCGCTGTAAGCCATGGTCAGTCTCCTCGTCCGAAACCGCGGCCTTGGCAAGGCCGCGCTGAAATTTCATCGTTTGCGGTGAAGCGGGAGCAGCGCAAAGGCGCTCCCGGTCCGCCATTCACCCTCGTCGCTTCAATGCGCCGCCCACTGCACGCTGTCCAGATCGATGCCTTCCTGGTGCATCTCCCACAGGGGCGAGAGCTCGCGCAGCTTGTTGACCTTGTCCACCACCAGCTCGATGGTGCGGTCGATTTCCTCTTCGGTGGTGAAGCGCCCGATGCCGAAGCGGATGGAGCTGTGCGCCAGTTCGTCGCTCTTGCCCAGCGCCCGCAACACGTAGGAGGGCTCCAGGCTGGCCGAGGTACAGGCGGAGCCGCTGGACACCGCGATGCCCTTGAGCGCCATGATCATGGACTCGCCCTCGACGAAATTGAAGCTCACGTTCAGGTTGCCGGCCACCCGGTGCTCCAGGTCGCCGTTGATGTAGATCTCTTCGAGCCGGTCCTGCAGGCCCTTGCGCAGCTTCTCGCGCAGATGCAGGATGCGGGCATTGTCGCTGTCCATCTCACGCACGGCGATCTCGAAAGCCTCGCCCATGCCGACGATCTGGTGGGTGGGCAGGGTGCCGGAACGCATGCCGCGCTCATGCCCACCGCCGTGCATCTGCGCCTCGATGCGCACGCGCGGCTTGCGGCGCACGTAGAGGGCGCCGATGCCCTTGGGTCCGTAGGCCTTGTGCCCGGACAGGGACATGAGGTCGGCGTTGATGGCGTTGACGTCCACCGGCACCTTGCCGATGGCCTGGGCGGCGTCCACGTGGAAGAGGATGCCGCGGCTGCGCAACATCTTGCCGATCTCGGTCATGGGCTGGATCACGCCGATCTCGTTGTTGACGAACATGACGGAGGCGAGAATGGTGTCCGGGCGCAGGGCCGCCTCGAACACCTCCAGGTCCAGCAGGCCGTTTTCCTGCACCGGCAGATAGGTGACCTCGAAGCCCTCGCGCTCCAGTTGGCGACAGGTATCCAGGGTGGCCTTGTGCTCGGTCTTGACGGTGACGAGGTGCTTGCCCTTGCCCTGGTAGAAGTGCGCCGCCCCCTTGATGGCCAGATTGCTGGCCTCGGTCGCGCCGGAGGTCCAGACGATCTCCTTGGGATCGGCGCCGATCGCGCTGGCCACCTGCTGACGGGCGTGCTCGACCGCCTCCTCCGCCTCCCAGCCGAGCGCATGGGAACGGCTGGCGGGATTGCCGAAGTGTTCGGTCAGCCAGGGGAGCATCTTGTCCACGACCCGCGGATCCACTGGCGTCGTGGACTGATAGTCCAGATAGATCGGCCGCTGCGCCGCCCTGTCGCCCTGCTGGGCGGCGGTCGCATCCCGCGCCAGTTGACTCACCTTCGCTTCACTCGTGCTCATCCTGCCCTCCATCGTGCTCAAAACTGCCGGACGCCTGCGGCGTCCGGATGAAACCGCCTCAACCCGCGGCCCGCGCCAGCCCGCGCAGGCGCTCCGCCTGTGCCCGCAGCACGTCCGCAAAAAGATCCACTTCCGCTGCCGTGTTCTCGCGCCCGAGGCTGACGCGGATGGCGCTGCGCGCCAGCTCCCGCGTCACGCCCATGGCCAGCAGCACCGGGCTCGGCTCCAAGCTGCCGCTGGCACAGGCGGAGCCGCTCGATACCATGATGCCCATGAGATCCAGGCTCATCAGGAGCGTCTCGCCGTCCACGCCGGGGACGCCCAGGGCGACGGTATTGGGCAGACGCGGGGCCCGCTCGGCAAAGACCACGGCATCCGGCAGCGCCGCCTTGACCCGCGCGATCAGGCGCTCCCGCAACTGCGTCAAGCGCGCCTGCTCCGCCGCCAGCCGCTCCTGGGCCAGCTGGGCAGCCCGGCCGAAGCCGACGATGCCCGCCACGTTCTCGGTGCCGGCCCGGCGCTTGCGCTCATGGCCGCCGCCGTGCAGCAGGGGCTCGATGCCGGTGCGCTTGTCCAGGATCAGGGCGCCCACGCCCTGAGGGCCATGGATCTTGTGCGCGGACAGGCTCATCAGGTGCGCGCCCAGGCTGGGAAAGTGCACCGGGATCTTGCCCAGGGCCTGCACCGCGTCCGTATGCATCAGGGCACCCCGCCCGCGGATCAGGGCGGCGATGGCCGCCACGTCCTGGATGGCGCCCGTTTCGTTGTTGGCCAGCATCACCGAAACCAGCGCCGTTTTCGCCGGCATGGCCGCGGCCACCGTCTCCGGCTGCACCACCCCGTCCCTGTCGGGCGCCACCTGCACCAGCGGCCAGCCCTGGCGCTGCAGATGCGCTGCCGCCTGCAGCACGGAAGGATGTTCGATGGCGCTGACCACCAGCGCCGCTTCCCGCCCGCCTTGCAGGGCGATGCCCTTGAGGGCCAGATTGTTGGCCTCGGTGCCGCCGGCGGTGAAAATCACCTGGCTGGGCTGCACGCCCACCAGCGCGGCGACCTGTTCGCGGGCCTCGTCCACTGCCGCCCGCGCCGCCCGCCCGGCCTGATGCACGCTGGACGGATTGCCGCAGCGACCCTGCAGGTAAGGCAGCATGGCTTCCAGCACCGCCGGGTCGAGCGGCGTGGTGGCGTTGTGATCAAGATACATACTGCCCCTGCGCCGGGCCTTCGGCGCCCTCGTCGGCATGCCGCAAATCCTGCAGCGGCCGCTCTCCGCCTTTTGACTTGTGGCCGGCCACCAGCTTGCCCAGGGTCACGCCGTTGAGGAAGCGGTAGATCTCCGACCCCAACTCCTCCCACAGGTCGTGGGTCAGGCAGGCCACGTTGTTGCCCTTGCAGCGGTGGGCGGCGTCGCCGCCGCACAGGGTGGTGGTGATCGGTTCGTTCACAGCGGCGATGATCTCGGCCACCCGGATCTCCGACGCCGGCCTGGCCAGGTGATAGCCCCCGCCCGGCCCGCGCACGCTCTCGACCAATCCCATGCGCCGCAGGCGGCCGAACAACTGCTCCAGATAAGCCAGCGAGATCATCTGCCGCCGGGCGATGTCCGCCAGCGTCACCGTCCCCTGTTCCTGGTACAATGCCAGGTCCAGCATGGCCGTAACCGCATACCTGCCTTTGGTTGTCAGCTTCAAATCAATGCACCTTTACGCTACGCCCCTCGGAAACTAACTTATCCGACTATTTTAGTCAAGTATTAGTTCCCATCTTTTCCCCGCGCACCGTCTCGGTTGGCTCGTCCTCCAGCGGGCAGGCAAAGGGTTCCGGCGCGGCCGGCGCCGGGGCGCCGACCTGGGCCACGCTGGTCAAGGCATTCTGCAGAGCCTCGATCTGCTCGTCCTGCTTGTGCATGTGGTCGAGCATGCATTCGATGGCACGGGCGACCGGGTCGGGCATCTGTTCGGTGGCGGCGTAGGCATCGAAGCCGAGGCGGTTGACCCGCCCCTCGCGCCGCACCACCCGCCCCGGAATGCCGATGACGGTGGCATCGGCCGGCACCTCCTTCACCACCACTGCGTTGGAGCCGATGCGGCTGTTGTCGCCGACGGTGATCGGCCCGAGGATCTTGGCGCCGGCGCCGACGATCACGTTGTTGCCCAGCGTGGGGTGGCGCTTGCCTTTCTGCCAGGTGGTGCCGCCCAGGGTGACACCGTGATAGAGGGTGCAGTCGTTGCCGATCTGCGCGGTTTCGCCGATCACCACGCCCATGCCGTGGTCGATGAAAAAGCGCCGGCCGATGTAGGCGCCCGGGTGGATCTCGATGCCGGTCAGGAAGCGGGACAGCGCCGCGATGAAGCGGGCCAAGCCGTGGAAGCGGCGCAGCCAGAGCGCGTGCGCCAGGCGGTGGAACACGATCGCGTGCACGCCGGGATAGGTGAGGATGACTTCCAGGACGTTGCGGGCGGCGGGGTCGCGCTCAAAGACGACGTTGACATCCTCCTGCAACTGTTTGATGAATCGCATCCAATCTCCGTTCTGCGCGCCTGGCAGCCAAAAGAAGATGTGAAAGTAATGGCGTATTACACCGTTACCCGAGAAATTCCGTCAAGTATTTATGCTTGGCCATCGCCGCCGCCATTGGACTTTGCGCGGACGGCCCACTGCTCCACGGCCGCCAGGATGCCGCGCAGGATGTTGACTTCGTTGCGGTCCACGGCGGCGCGGTCGAAGAGGCGGCGCAGGCGGCTCAGCAGGTGGCGGGGATTGGCGGGGTCCAGGAAGCCGCTCCGCAGCATGACCCGTTCCAGATGCTCGTAGAACCGCTCCATGTCCGCGGCCGCCGCCGGCGGATGCTGGCGCTGCTGCGGCTCGGGCGCGCCGCAGGCGGCCATGCGCAGCTCGTAGGCCACCACCTGCACCGCCTGCGCCAGATTGAGGGAACTGTAGTCGGGATTGCTGGGAATCTGCATGAGGGCATGGCAGTGATCGAGTTCGGCGTTGGTCAGGCCGGTGCGCTCGCGCCCGAAGATCACCGCGCAGGGCCCGAGGGCCACGGCGCCGGCCACCCTGAGGGCCGCCGCGCGGGCGTCGAAGCACGGCCACTCGCCGCGCCGGGGGCGGGCGCTGGTGCCGATGACGAAATGACAGTCGGCCACCGCGTCCGTCAGCGAATCCGCCAGGCGGGCCTGCTCCAGGATGTCGTCGGCGCCCGAGGCCAGGGCGGTGGCGTCCGGATGGGGAAAGTACTTGGGGCGCACCAGCACCAGCTGGCGCAGCCCCATGTTCTTCATGGCGCGCGCGGTGGCGCCGATATTGCCCGGATGGCTGGTTTCAACCAAGACGACGCGCACCTGCTGCAAAACGGCCTCCGGGGAGAGTGCGGCGGAAACACGATCTTCGGTCATAGGGCAAGCTTGGGCGGCATGATCATTGGATGAGCTCCGAAAGCGAAAATCCGGGGTCGCCGGGTATGCTACACGATTTCTCCGTGCTGCGGGCAGCCCACGCAGGCATCCGGCAACGCGCGCTGCGGACATGACCCCGGCCCCCACTCTGGGCTATACTGGGCCCCTGAATTCCCGAGCACCGTCTTGATCTTTCACGAAGAGAACCATCCGTCATGCATCCGATGCTTACCACTGCCGTCCGCGCCGCCCGCCGGGCCGGCGACCTGATCAACCGTGCCCTGTATCGGGTCGCCGATCTCAGCGTCACCGCCAAGACCCGCCACGACTACGTGACCGAGGTGGATCGCGCCGCCGAGCGGGAGATCGTCGAGATCATCCGCAAGGCCTATCCGAACCACGGCATCCTGGGCGAAGAGGGAGGCTATACGGAAGGGGACGAATACCAGTGGATCGTCGACCCGCTGGACGGCACCACCAATTTCATCCACGGCATGCCCCAGTTCGCCGTCTCCATCGCCCTGAAGCACCGCGACCGGCTGGAACAGGCGGTGATCTATGATCCGGTGCGCAATGAACTTTTCACCGCCAGCCGCGGCGGCGGCGCCCAGCTCAACGAACGGCGCCTGCGCGTCAGCAACGCGCGCAGTCTGGAGGGCGCTCTGCTCGGTACGGGCTTCCCCTACCGGGACACCTCCTACCTGGACGTCTACCTGGCCACGCTGAAGGCGTTCATCGGCCCCACCGCCGGCATTCGCCGGCCCGGCTCGGCGGCGCTGGACCTGGCCTACGTGGCCGCCGGGCGCTTCGATGGCTTCTGGGAGTTCCGCCTGAACGCCTGGGACATGGCCGCGGGCGCCCTGCTGGTGCAGGAAGCCGGGGGCATGGTCAGCGACTTCGGCGGCGGCGACCACTACCTGCAAAGCGGCAACATCCTGGCCAGCAACGGCCGCATTCACAGCGCCATGCTCAAAACGCTCAAGGACACGGTGCCTGCGGAGCTGCGCAAGTAATACCCGCCTGTCGAGAGCGGCCGTGACCACCCCCAAGCATACCCCGATGATGCAGCAGTACCTGCGGATCAAGGCCGAGCATCCGCAGGCGTTGCTGCTCTATCGCATGGGCGATTTCTACGAACTCTTCTACGACGACGCCCGGCGCGCGGCGCAGATCCTCGACATCACCCTCACCAGCCGAGGCGCCAGCGCCGGCGAGCCCATCCCCATGGCCGGCGTGCCGGTGGCCAGCGTGGACGGCTACCTGGCGCGTCTGGTCAAGGCCGGCGAGACCGTGGCCATCTGCGAGCAATTGGGCGACCCAGCCGCCAGCAAGGGGCCGGTGGAGCGCGCGGTAGTGCGGGTGATCAGCAGCGGCACCATCACCGATGGGCACCTGTTGGATGCCCGCAAGGAAAACCTGCTGCTTGCCTGGGTGACGCGGGCCGACACGGCGGGCTTGGCCTACCTGGAGCTCTCCAGCGGGCGCTTTCAGGTGCTGGAGGTGCCGACGAGCCAGCTCGGCGCGGAGCTGGAACGGCTGCAGCCCGCCGAAATCATTCTGCCCGAAGGCGGCATCTGCCCCGTCCCATGGGCAGCGCGGGTCCGTCATCTGGAGCCGTGGCGCTTCGACGAGGTGAGCAGCCAGCGCTATCTCGCCGCTCAGTTCGGCGCCAATGCGCTGCAGGGCTTCGGCTGCGCCCACCTGCGCCTGGCCCTCTGCGCCGCCGGCGCCCTGCTCGCCCACGCCCAGGAGCACCTGCGCGGTCCCCTGCCCCACGTGCAGAGCCTGCTGCCGGAGCACACCCGGGACCACCTCTTTCTGGACGGCGCCAGCCGCCGCAATCTGGAAATCACCCGCAACCTGCAGGGCGAGGAAAAGCATACGCTGCTGGCGGTCATGGACCGCACCCGCACGCCCATGGGCGCGCGCCTGCTGCGGCGCTGGCTGGAACAGCCGGTGCGCGGCCGCGCCGAGATCGCCCTGCGCCAGGACGCGGTGGCGGAGCTCATGGAGGCCAGCCGCCACGGCGAGCTGCGGGCGCATTTGGCGCCGCTGCCGGATCTGGAGCGCCTGCTGACCCGCGTCGCCCTGAAGAGCGCCGGCCCGCGCGAGCTGGCGCAACTGCGCGACGCCCTGCACGCCCTGCCCGGGCTCAAGGCGCAGCTTCGGCAGTTGCAGGCCGCCCGCTGGCAGGAGCTGGCCACGGCCATCGGCGATTTCGGCGAGACGGCGGACTGGCTGGCCCGCGCCATCGTGGACAATCCGCCGGTGACCGCCCGCGACGGCGGCTTCATCCGCCCGGGCTTCGATGCCGAGCTGGACGAGCTGCGCCGGCTGACCGATGACGTGGGCAGCTTCCTGCTGGATCTGGAAGCCCGCGAGCGCGCCCGCACGGGCATCAGCACGCTGAAGGTGCAGTACAACAAGGTGCACGGCTTTTACATCGAGATCAGCCGGGCCGCCAGCGCCCACGCGCCCGCCGACTACGTCCGCCGCCAGACCCTCAAGGGCGCCGAACGCTATCTGACGCCGGAGCTGAAGGCATTCGAGGACAAGGCCCTGTCCGCCCAAAGCAAGGCGCTGGCCCGGGAAAAAGCCTTGTTGGACGGCATCCTGGAGCAACTGGGCCCTCTGGTCCCGGCCCTGCAGGCCAGCGCCCGGGCGCTGGCCCAGGCCGACGTGCTCGCCGATTTCGCCGAGCGGGCCGATGCCCTCAACTACTGCCGCCCCGAGATGGTTGACGAACCCGTGCTTCGCATCGAGAGCGGCCGCCATCCGGTGGTGGAAACCAGCATCGACGCGCCCTTCATCGGCAACGACCTGGACCTGCACGAGCAGCGCCGCATGCTGGTGATCACCGGCCCGAACATGGGCGGCAAGTCCACCTACATGCGCCAGACCGCGCTGATCGTGCTGCTGGCGCATACGGGCAGCTTCGTGCCCGCCAGCCGGGCGCGCATCGGCGCCATCGACCAGATCTTCACCCGGGTGGGCTCCAGCGACGACCTCGCCGCCGGCCGCTCCACCTTCATGGTGGAAATGACGGAAACCGCCAACATCCTCAACAACGCCACCGCCCAGAGTCTGGTGATCATGGACGAGGTGGGGCGCGGCACCAGTACCTTCGACGGCCTGTCCATCGCCTGGGCCGCCGCCGAGCACCTGGCGCGCCAGACCCGCGCCTTCACCCTCTTCGCCACCCATTACTTCGAGATGACCGAGCTGGCCGAGCAACTGCCGGGCGTGGCCAACGTGCACCTGAGCGCCGTGGAGCACGGGCATGACGTGGTCTTCCTGCACAGCGTGCGCGAGGGCCCGGCCAGCCAGAGTTACGGCCTCGCCGTGGCGCGCCTGGCCGGCGTGCCCGCCGCCGTGCTGGAGCGCGCCCGCCGCAAGCTGATGGAGCTGGAACAGGGCGCTCACCGGGCCGAGCCTGGCCCGCAAAATCAACTGGACCTCTTCTCCCCTGCCCAGCATCCGGTGGTCGCGGCCCTGGCGGAGCTGGACCCGGACAGCCTGAGCCCGCGCGAGGCGCTGGACTGGCTGTACCGGCTACGGGAGCAGGCGAAGCAGGGCTGAGCTTGGACTTTCCTCGTCGCCGGATTGGCCGAATTCAGAATTGGAGCGTGCTGGCCCGCGATGCACGGGCGGCCGGCAGGCCTGATCGCGAGCCAGCTCGCCCCCACGGCCGGAAGCGGCAACTTACGTAGCCTGGGCTGGGTGCAGCGAAGCCCAACGGGGGCTGGGGTGGTGCCGTGCCCTTCCTTCGTCCCGCCGGGTCACGCGCTGAATCGAGCCCAGCCCAACCCGCCACCCCTCAGAATCAATCCTCTCCCGTCCCGTCGTGCACCACCGTCAAATGCGCCCGCGCCAGATCCTCCAGTTCCACCTGCTCGATCTTCTGGAAGCGTTTGCTGATCTTCTTGGCGGAGATGCCGACCTGGTCGATGTCCTGATTGGCTTGGCGGATGTGGTTGGCCAGCGCGTCCATGCGCTGCTGGAAGAGCTTGAAATCCTTGGATAGGCCGGCCAGGTGTTCCTGGATGATGTGCACCTGCTGGCGGGTGGCGGCGTCCTTGAGGACGGCGCGGGCGGTGCTGAGGATGGCCATGAGGGTGGTGGGCGAGCACAGCCACACCCGGGTGCGGTGGGCCTCCTCCACGAGATCGGGATGGTGGGCGTGGATCTCGGCGAAGATGGCTTCGGCCGGGATGAACATCACCGCGCCGTCGGCCGTATGGCCAGGGATGATGTACTTGCCGGCGATGTCCTGGATGTGCTTGCGGATGTCCACCTTGAACTGGCGCTCGGCCTGCTTGCGCTCGCTCTCCGGCAGGTGGATGTCGGTCATGCGCCGGTAGCTTTCCAGGGGAAATTTGGCATCGATGGCGACGTGGCCGGTGGGCTCGGGCAGGAAGAGAATGCAGTCCACCCGCGTGCCGTTCTTCAGCGTGTGCTGGACGGCGAAGCTGGACTCGGGCAACACGTTGCGGATGAGGCCATAGAGCTGCACCTCGCCGAAGGCGCCGCGCGAGCGCTTGTCGGTGAGCACCTCCTGCAGGCTGATGACGTTGCCGGACAGCTCGGTGATCTTTTTCTGCGCCTCGTCAATGAGGGCCAGCCGCTTGACCACGTCGGCAAAGGTGGCGGTTGTCTTCTCGAAGCCCTCGGACAGGCGCCGCTCCACCTGGCCGCTGATTTCCTGCAGGCGACTGTCGGTGGTCTGCGTCAGGCCCTCCACGCGCTTGCCCAGTTCCTCGGCGTTGCGCGCCAGCGCCTCCGCCACTTGCCGCTGCACCAGCTCCATGCCGGCGCGCAGGCTGTCCTGCAGGATCTTGAGGGCTTCGCCTTGGCGGATCTCGAAGTGGTTCTGGTTGGCGGCCAAGGCCGCCTGCAGTTGCTCGCGCAAGGCGGCCAGGGCCTGCTGCTGGCCGTCATGGCCGTCGTTGAGGCTGGATGCCACCGCCTTTTGCAGCGCCTCGAAGCGTTCCAGCAGGATCTCGCGCAGCTGCCCCGCCATGTCCGCCTGCGCGCCCAGCGCCTCGCCGAGGCGGCGCTCCAGCCCCTGCTGCAAGCTGGCGAAGCGCTCCAGCAGGGTTTCCTGCAACTGGTGCATGGCCGCCAATTGCTGCTGCTGCGCGGCGGCATGGCCGTCGCGCAGGTGTTGATCCAGTTGGCGCACCACCTCTTCCACATTGCGCGCCCGGCTTTCCGACTGCTGTCCCAAAGCTTCGGCGCGACGGCCCTGTTCGTCCATGCGCGTTTCCTGGCGCAGCAGGGCATCGCGGATCTGCGCCTGCTGGCGAGTCAGCTGCATCACCTGCCACAACAATATCAGTACGGGCAGGAGCACGAGCGCGGCAATCAGGGCTTCGATGGACATGCGATAGCTTCCACAGGATACGTGCGCACATCCTAACCCGGAAAGCCGCCTTTCCCCAAGCGCGCGCCTCTACCAGGACGCCCAGCCGGCATTCATCCGACCTATTCCCCTGTCCACCCGATGGTCAAGCCTTACAATGGGGGCCGAGCGGCATGGCGACCGCAGGGGTTGCCAGGCTCGACGAGAGGAGAACAGCGATGCATCGCCTTCACTTCAAACATTTCATGCTGCTTGGACTGCTCGCTTTGGGCACGGCCGCCTGCGCCACAACTCCTGCCGCGTCGGGCACTGGCAGCAGCACGGGGCAAACCGGTGCTCAGCAGCCCGGCAGCGCCGTACCCGGTCCCAACCCCACCCCGAACCCGTTCCCGGGCTCCGGCTAGGACGGGCCTGACTCGACGGCGCCCGGTCGGGCGCCGTGCCCGTGACCACGAATAAAAGTCCTTCTGCTTTGCCGCACGCAGAATGCTTGCCCTGCTTCCGGCAGCTTCATTCCGCCACATCATCCCCATAAAGCGGCTTCGATTCGGCCCCGCTTGCAGACGACCCTGCGAAAATACCGCGTTCCAGGCAGCCCGGAACCCGCCGTCCTCGGGCGGGATAATTTGGGTGTTGCCGATAAAGCCCGGCCAACACTCCCAAACGGCTTTACGCGCAGGATATCTTGGGTTGACATTGGCAACAGCTTCAATCAAGTTTCAGTGAAGACATCTTATCTTTGACAAACGTCGAAATCGCCGGCCAAGAAAATCATAGCTTGCTAACTTTAATCAGATGTTATCCAAGAAATATCTACAAACCATGCTTTATAGGACAAATTTGGTTTTTTAATCGGTCCAGATCTTTATCTTAAAATATCCGACAAAATACCTATCTTCTGCAACTCTAATGCCGTCGGCGAGTCTGAGACCGAGTCGGGTTGCAGGCGTCAGCCAGGGCCCGATGACTTGTTAACTGCATAGCGGATTGACTTGCGAGTTGATCTGATCTTTGACGCACCAAGCTGCCCATTCACCGAAACCGGTGAAATGGACTGAAGCTAAGGAGACGCATGATGATAAACCGCAATCTCATATTGGCCGCTCTGGCTGGTTCGATTTCTCTGGGCACCGCGTCGATGGCCTCCGCCCTCGATCGGCACGGTGACCATGACGCCGTTTCGAAACAGGCTCAGGCAAACGCCCCTGCAGCCATTGTGTTGAGCATGGGCTCCAAGGAGAAGGACAAGGGAGCGACCGGATCGAGCACAGGGTCGGCCAACACCGCCGGCTCAGGCTCCGGTTCCAGCGCCGACACCGGCATGAGCACTTCCGGCAACAGCGACAGCTCCACCGATGCCGGCACCGGCGCCAGCGGGACGGGTTCCAGCATGGGCAGCGGGAGCGGCACCAGCTCCGATAGCCCGGGCAAAAGCGGCACTTCGGGTAGCGGCAGCGGCGCCGGGGTGAGCGGCGGCTCCAGCATGAACACCGTGCCTGCCAAGGACCAGCGCGCTTCCGCCGGCCTGAACATGCATCTGGCCGCAGCGGACAGCACTACCGGCTCCAGTTCCAGCACCAAGAAATCCAGCAAGAAGTCCAGCGAGGAATCCAGTACCTCCACCGGTGCCGGCAGCCGCTCCAGCATGGGCTCCGGCAGCGAGGGCGGTGCCGCGGGCGGGAGCACCGGCTCCAGCACCGGCAGCGGCATGGATTCCGGTACCGGCAGCTCGACGGGCGGCAGCAGCAACGTTGAGACCGATGGCTTGGGCACGGGCGGCAAGAGCGGCGCCGGCGTGAGCGGCGGCTCCAGCATGAACTTCACGCCCGGCAAAGGCTACCAAATGGCTGCCCTGCAACTGGCCGGCGGCAGCTCCAGCAAGAGCTCCGATGGTGCGGGCTACCGCTCCAGCATGGGCACCGGCAGCACAGGCGGTGCCGCCGGCGGCGGCACGCCCTCCAGCAGCGGCACGAGCTCGGTGGAATCCGGCAGCAGCATGGGCACCGGCTCCAGCACCGGCAACGGCATGAGCAGCGGCACCGGTTCCAGCATGGGCTCCGGCACCGGCGCCGGCGAGGCCGATCAGGCTGGCCCGGGCAGCGCCAGCGGCACGCCGGGGGCAACCGGCGCGGGATCCATGGACGGCACCGGCATGGGTGCCGGCTCCAGCACCGGCGCCGGGGTCGGATCCAGCACGGGCACTGACACCAGCACGGGTGCAGTCACCGGCTCCAGCGTGGGCACCGGCACCACCACTGGTACCGGCACTTCGTCCGGCAGCACGAGCCCCATGGGGCCGATGAGCCCGTCGGGCACCGCACCCTAAGCAGCTGCTTGTCGCAAGTGGGTTAAGATCCGTCTCAACCTGGCTCAAAGGCCCCGTCGCATGGCGGGGCCTTTGAGCATTGAGCGTCCCGCCTTTCAGTCCTGCTGCAGCATCTCCAGGAACGCCCTCTCGTCCAGCACGCGTACGTCAAGCTCCCGCGCCTTGTCCGCCTTGCTGCCCGGTTCCGCGCCCACCACCACGTAATCCGTCTTCTTGGACACGCTGCCGCTGACCTTGCCGCCCAAGGATTCGATCCGCTCGCGAGCCTCGTCGCGGGTCAGGGTATCGAGGGTCCCTGTCAGCACGAAGATCTTGCCGGCCAACGGCGACTCGGCCATCGGCCGCAGCTCCGGCGGCCAGTGCACGCCCGCCTGACGCAGCGCCGCGATGACTTCCTGGTTGTGGGGCTGCAGGAAGAAGTGGCGAATGCTCTGCGCGACCACCGGCCCCACCTGGGGCACCCGCTGCAGGGCCTCCTCGTCGGCCTGCATCAGGGGATCGAGATCGCCGAAGTAGCGGGCCAGGTCCTTGGCGGTGGCCTCGCCCACTTGGCGGATGCCAAGGGCGTAGAGAAAGCGCGGCAGGGTGGTCGACTTGCTGGCCTCGATATGGGCCAGCAGCTTGCTCGCGGACTTCTCGCCCATGCGCTCCAAGCCGGCCAGATCGGCTTGGCGCAAGGCGTACAGATCCGCCACGGTGCGCAGCAGGTCCTTGGCGACCAACTGTTCCACCAGCTTGTCGCCCAGGCCCTCGATGTCCATGGCCCGGCGGGAGGCGAAGTGCAGCACCGCGCCGACGCGCTGGGCCGGGCAGTAGAGCCCGCCCATGCAGCGGTGCGCGGCCTCATCGGGCAGACGCAGCACCTCCGAACCGCAGACCGGACACTGGGCCGGCATGTGCCATGGCTGCGCGTGGGCGGGCCGCTTTTCCGCAATGACGCCGACCACTTCGGGGATCACGTCGCCGGCCCGGCGGATGATCACCGTGTCGCCGATGCGCACGTCCTTGCGTTCCACCTCGTCCTGGTTGTGCAGGGTGGCCCGACTGACCATGACCCCGCCCACCGGCACCGGGCGCAGGATGGCCACCGGCGTCACCACGCCGGTGCGGCCCACCGACGGGAAGATGTCCTCCACCACCGTGGTCTCCTCCTGGGCCGGAAACTTGTGGGCGATGGCCCAGCGCGGCGCGCGCGCGGTAAAGCCCAGGCGCTCGCGGGCGGCGAGATCGTCCACCTTGTACACCACGCCGTCCACCTCGAAAGGCAGATCGTTGCGCCGGGCGGCCATGTCCCGGTAGTAGTCCAGACAACCCGCCGCGCCGCGCACGCTGTGCAGATACTCGCTGACCTGAAACCCCCAGTCGCCCAGCCGCGCCAGCACCTGCGAGTGCTTGGGCGCGATGGATGCGGACACGGCGCCGATTCCCCAGGCGAAGAAGCGCAGCGGCCGGCGCGCGCTGACGCGCGGGTCCAACTGGCGCAGGCTGCCGGCGGCGGCGTTGCGCGGATTGGCGAAAACATTCTCCCCCTGCTCCTCGCGCTCGCGATTGAGCCGCGCGAAGGCCGACTTGGGGATGACCACCTCGCCGCGCACCTCCAGGAAATCGGGCCAGCCGGCGCCATGCAGCTGCAGGGGTACGTTGCGAATGGTGCGCACATTGGCGGTGACGTCCTCGCCCTCCACGCCGTTGCCGCGCGTGCCGGCGCGCAGCAGCGCGCCATGCGCGTAGCAGATGGTCACCGACAAGCCATCGAACTTGGGCTCGGCCGTGTAATCCACCGGCCCCTCCACCCCCAGCGCTTCGCGCACGCGCCGGTCCCAGTCCAGCACCTCTTCCTCGCTGAAGGCATTGGCCAGGGAGATCATGGGTATCTCGTGGCGGATGGTGACGAAGGCGCTCAGCGGCTGGGCGCCGACCCGCTGGGTGGGGGAATCGGGGGTGACGAGTTCGGGATGCGCGGCTTCCAGACGCTCCAGCTCGCGCAGCAGGCGATCGTACTCGGCGTCGGAGATGACCGGCTGGTCCAGCACGTAGTAGCGGTAGTTGTGCTCGTTGATTTCACTGCGCAGCGCCCGGAGGCGGGTGCGCACGTCGTCGAGGGATGCCTGGCTCATGGACTTTCCTGCGGGATTTGAAGGATTCTGTCAGCTGCCGGCTGGCCGCACCGGACGCGAAACATGCACTTTGCCGTTCAATTATCGGACTTATCGGCGATTTTCCTTCGAGGGCGGTCGTGCTCAGCTATACTTTTTCGAGACCATCACTGCCGCCACGGAGTCGCCACATGAACAATACCACAACCGCCTCCAGGCGGTCTCCCGCCCGCACCTTCTGCCTGGCCGCCATCGGCGTTCTGCTGCTGCTGGCGGGCGCCTTGTATCTCTGGAAGCTGTGGACCGAGCGCAGCGCCGGGAAGCAGCTCGAGGCGCAACGGACGGAACTCGCCAGGCAAGCCGCACAGGCACTCAACGAGCAGACTGTCGAGCTGCTGCGCTTTTCCTCCATTCCACTGGCCTGGGCCATCCGCAGCGAACTCATCAACGCCAACTACGACCAGATCAACCGCTATTTCAACGAGTTCATCAAGGAGCCTTATCTCCGGCAGATGGCCTTGGTGCGGCCCGACGGCACCATCGTCCTGGCCACCAACAAGAAGCTGGAGGGCCAGGAGATGGCCGCCGTCTTCCCGGCCGGGCTGATGCAGCAGGATCGGGTCGTGGTCGACCGCGACGAGCGCGGCGACATCCGAGTGGCGGTGCCCATCATGGGGCTCAACGAAAAGCTGGGACTGCTGGTCGTCACCTACGCGCAGGACAGCGTGCAGAAGAAGCTGGCCGGACTGGCGCCCGCCGGCGCGGGCGGCGGCTCCTGAACCGGGAAATTGCGCTGGCAGGGCCTTGTGCGTATCCTCTGCCTTTTTCCGGTGGAGACCCCGCATGCCTCTGGCCCTGTTCGACCTGGACAACACCCTCCTGCGCGGCGACAGCGATCACGCCTGGTGCGAGTTTCTCATCGATTTGGGCGTGCTGGACGGCGAGCGCTTCCGCGCGCAGAACGAGCGCTTTTACGCCGAATACGTCGCCGGCACCCTGGATATCCACGAGTTCCTGGACTTTCAGCTGAAGCCCCTGGCCAGCCACTCCCTGGCGGATCTGCGCCGCTGGCATGCGCAGTTCCTGGAAAGCCGCATCCAGGCCATGATCACGCCGGCGGCGCGCGCCCTGGTGGAGCGGCACCGCAGCCGGGGCGACGAACTGGTCATCATCACCGCCACCAACAGCTTCGTGACCCGGCCCATCGCCGAAGTCTTCGGCATCCCCCACCTCATCGCCACCGAGCCCGAAGCCATCGGCGAGCGCTACACCGGGCGCGTCTTCGGCACGCCCTGCTTTCGCGAGGGCAAGGTGACGCGCCTGCGCCAATGGCTGGAAAACACCCACCACAGCCTGGCGGGCAGCCACTTCTACAGCGATTCCCACAACGACTTGCCCCTGCTCCGCGAAGTCGAGCATCCAGTGGCCGTCAATCCCGACCCGCAACTGCGCGAGCACGCTGAACGGGCCGGCTGGCCGATCCTGGACCTGAGCGGCGAGCGCATTCAACAAGAAAATCCGTCACTTAGAACCGGAAACTGAAGCGTCGCCTCAGGCCACGCCCGCCATGCGGGCCGCCTCTTCAACGTCCACGCTGACGATGCGCGACACCCCGGGCTCGGCCATGGTGACGCCGATCAGGTGATCGGCCAGTTGCATGGTTACCTTGTTGTGGGTGATGAAGAGGAATTGGGTCTCGCCGGACATCTCCCGCACCATGTCGCAAAAGCGTCCGACGTTGGCCTCGTCCAGGGGCGCGTCCACCTCGTCCAGCACGCAGAAGGGCGCCGGATTGAGCTGAAACAGGGCAAACACGAGCGCCACCGCCGTCAGTGACTTCTCGCCGCCGGACAAGAGGTGAATGCTGCTGTTGCGCTTGCCGGGCGGACGCGCGGTCACGCTGACGCCCGCCTCCAGCAGATTGTCCTCGGTCAGGGCGAGCCGGGCTTCGCCGCCGCCGAAGAGGCGCGGAAAGAGCGCCTGGAAATTCCGGTTGACCGCCTCGAAGGTTTGCTGGAAGCGCTCGCGGGTCTCCTTGTCCATGCGCCGGATGGCCGCCTCCAGCGTTTCCAGGGCATCGTTTAGATCGGCGTATTGGGCATCCAGATAACCCTTGCGTTCGGCCACCTGCTGCTGCTCCTCGATGGCGGCCAGGTTGACGTTGCCCAATGCCCCGATGCGCCGCCCGAGCTGCTCCAGCCGCGCATCGATCTCATCCAGTGACAAGGCGGTCAGGGCTTCCAGCATGCGTTCGACGTCGACCTGCTCGCCTTCCTCGGGACCCACGTAGGGCAGCAGTGCCGCCAACTGCTGGCCCAGCTCCTCGGCCTTGGCCATGCCGGCGCTCAGGTGCAGCTCGGCCGCCTGTACCTGCTGGCGCAGCCGCTCGCCTTCGTGCGTCACCTGTAGGCGCATCTCCTCCACCTGGCGCAGCTGCGCCTCGATGCTTTCCTGATGATTGCGGGCCTCGCGCAGCTGCGCCTCCAACTCATCGCGCTGCCGCAGACAGGCCTGCAAGCTCTCCTCGAGCGCCGGCCTTGCCGCACTGCCGGCCGCCTGCGCGGCTTCGGTCTGCTGCAGGCGCGCCAGGCACTGGCCCAGGCGCTGCTCGGCTTCGGTTTTGGCGGCCTGCTTGGCCTTGGACTCCACCTGCAGGCCCTGCATTTGCAATTCGAGCTGGTGCAGGCTTTCGCGCAGGCGCGAAAACTGGCTGCGCTGGATCTGCAGGTGCTCGCGGGCGCGGCTCCTCGCCTCCTGCGCCGGCTCGAGCTGGCTGTCGAGATTGCGCAGGCGGCTGTCCGCCACCGCACGCGCCTGCTCGGCCGCGCGCAGGCTTTCCTCCACGGTGGCCGCCTGCTCATCCAAAGCCTGTAGTTCCTCGGCAACCTGCTGCATGCGCCGGGCGTGGGCGGCCTGCTCCGCCTCCCGACGCGCCAGATCCGCCTGCAGGCGCCCGAGCTGCTGCTGCCGTTCCTGCAGCTCCCGCCGGGCCAGGTTCAGGGCCTGCTCCAACTGCGTCAACTCCTGGCGCAGGCCCTCGCGCGCGCCGCGCGCCGCTTCATGCACGGACTCCAGCGCGGCGACTTCGCCGGCCAGGTGCATCACCTCCTCGCGCTTGCGCAACAGGCTGTCCTGGGCTTGGCCGCGGTCCCATTCGAAGGAATGCCGGCCCAGCAGAACGCCATCCGGCGTGATCCAAAACTCGCCGACCTGCAGCGTGCCGCGTGCGCGCAGGGCACCGTCCAGGTCCGGCGCGCAGCGGATGCCGGCCAGCCAGCCGGCCAGGGGATTGGCGCCGCTCCCCTGCCAGTGCAGCTTGTGCAGCAGGGCGTCCGGCGTGGGCATCGACACTGCGCCGGCGCCGGCTTCGAGCAGGGCGAACTGACCGTTCTTCTGCCGCCCCAACCAGTCGCGCGGCAGCGCGGTCTCGAGATCATCCACTTGCAGCGCCTTCAGGCGCCAGCCCAGCACCGTTTCCACCGCCTGCTCCCAGCCGGGCTCCACCTGGAGCTGTTCCAGCAGCATGCGCGCCTGGTCGCCCAACTGCTCCGCCAAACGCTTCAGGCCCTCGCCGGGGCGGCTCATGGCAGCAACGCTTTGCTCCAACGCCTGCCATTGGGCGCGTCGGGTCTGGTAGCGCTCGCGGCTGTCGTCGAACGCCTTGTCCGCTTGCTCCACGTTGCGGCGCAGCTCGCCCAGGCGGGCCAGCAGCGCCTGTTCCTGATCACGGGCAGCGGCCACGGCGGCCTCGAGGGCAGCGCACTCGCCGCGCAAGCCGTCGGCGGGTACTGCGGCCGGCGCGGCGGCCTCGGCCTGCAGGCGCTGCCGACGTTGGTGCAGGTCCTGCAGGCGCGCGCGCAACTGCTCCAGGCGCGCGCCCTGCACCTGCACCTCGCGCCGGAAGCCGTTGGCCTCCTGTTCCAGGGCATTGATGTCCCGCTCCGCCGCCGTCAGCTCGCTCTCGGCCTGATGCAGCGCGTCGCGTGCGGTGCTTTCCTCGCTCCGCGCGGCGGCCCGTTTCGCCTCCAGGTCGCGCAGGCGCTTGTCCGCTTCGGTCAGGTACTGGTCCAGATCCGCCGCTTGCCGGCGCATCTCGGCCTCCTCGCGCAGCAGCTTGTCCCGCTCGGACTGCAGTCGCTGCTCCTCCTGGGCCAGGTGCGCCAACTGCTGCTCCAGGCGCGCCAGCTCGGCGGCGCTGGCGTAGTAGCGGCCCTGGGCGTCGTTGGCCTGTGCCTGCGCCTGCTGAAAGGCCTCGCGCTCACGCAGGCCCTGCGCCTCCAGGCTGCGCAGGCGGGCGGTCGCTTCCTCCAGTTGGATGCGTAGGGCGGCCATGTCGGTCCGGCGGCCATCCATCTCCGCTTCCAGGTCCGTCAGCCGGCGGCGCAGGCGGGCCGCCTGCAGCTGCCGCTCCTCGGCCTTGAAGGCGCGGTAGCGCCGGGCCGCCTCCGCCTGCCGCTCCAGGCGCTTCAACTGGCTCTCCAGCTCCTGGCACAGGTCGGTGACGCGCGCCAGATTCTCGCGGGTGTGCTCGATGCGCAGCTCCGTCTCCCGGCGGCGCTCCTTGTAGCGGCTCACGCCGCTGGCTTCCTCCAGGAAGGCGCGCATGTCTTCGGGCCGCGCCTCGATGATGCGCGAGATCATGCCCTGCTCGATGATGGCGTAGGCGCGCGGCCCGAGGCCGGTGCCGAGGAAGAGGTCCGCCACGTCGCGGCGGCGGCAGCGGGTCTGGTTGATGCTGTACTGGGAGGTGCCGTCGCGCCCCAGCTCGCGCTTGACGGCGATTTCGGCATAGCCGGCGAAGGGGCCCAGCGCCCGGCCGGCGCTGTTGTCGAAGCGCAGCTCCACCTGGGCGCGGCTGACGGGCGCGCGCGCCTGGGAGCCGTTGAAGATCACGTCCAGCATGCTGTCGCCGCGCAATTGGCGCGCCGAGGATTCGCCCAGCACCCAGCGCAGCGCATCCACCACGTTGGACTTGCCGCAGCCGTTGGGGCCGACGATGCCGACCAGTTGGCTGGGCAGCTCGACGGTGGTCGCGTCCACGAAGGATTTGAAGCCGGACAGTTTGATGCGGCGCAGTTTCATGCAGGGTGCAAGTTTGGGTTTGTGCCTGAAGCCGGATAAAATAGCCGAATTTCAACCAGTTTCTAACACAGGACCCCCAGCGTGTCGACCAAACCCAGCAAAACCCTCGAAACCTTCCCCAATCCCAACCCGGAGCGGGACTACACCATCCACATGGAAATCCCGGAGTTCACCTGCCTGTGCCCCAAGACCGGCCAGCCGGACTTCGCCACTTTCCTCATCGAATACGTGCCCGACGAGCTGTGCGTCGAGCTCAAGGCCCTCAAGCTCTACATGTGGAGCTTCCGCGAGGAGGGCGCCTTCCACGAGGCGGTGACCAACCGCATCCTGGGCGACCTGGTGGCCGCCACCCAGCCGCGCTTCATGCGCCTGACCGGCAAATTCAACGTACGCGGCGGCATCTACACCACCGTGGTCGCCGAGCACCGCAAGCCCGGCTGGCAGCCGCCGCTGAAGGTGGAGCTGCCTTAAGTCCCGTGCTCTTCCTCGGCATCGATTTCGGCACCTCCGGCGTCCGCGCCCTGGCGGTGGACGGCGATGGGCGAATCCGCGGCCAGGGCCGCGCCGCCCTGCCCGAAGCCGTGGGCGAAGACGGGTGGCGCGAGCAGGATCCCGCCCTTTGGCTGGAGGCCCTGACCCAGGCCCTGGCCCAGCTGGCCGCCCAAGTAGGCGCTGCCTGGCGCCAGGCAACCGCGCTGGCGATCGACGGCACCTCGGCGACCCTGGTGCCGGCCGATGCCCGGGGCCGTCCCCTGCGCCCGGCGCTCATGTACCACGACCAGCGCGCCCGCGCCGAGGCGCAGATGCTGGCCGGCCGCTTCCCGGGCAACGGCGCGTTGGCCGGCGCCAGCGCCTCCCTGGCCAAGCTGCTGTGGCTGGCGCGCCACGAGCCCGCGATGCTGGCCGGCTTGCGTCACCTCCATCATCAGGCCGACTGGATCGCCGCCCAATTGACCGGCTGCTGGGGCCGGAGCGATCCCGGCAATGCCCTGAAGCTTGGCCTGGATGCGGCCAGTCTGCGCTGGCCGGGCGCCGTCACGAATCTGCTGGAGGCGGCCGGCATCGATCCCGCCTGCCTGCCGCGCATCGTGCCGAGCGGCGAGGTGTTCGGCGCGCTGCAGCCGGCCTGGGCGGAGCACCTGGATCTGCCTGCCGGCCTGCCCGTGCTCGGCGGCACCACCGACAGCCTGGCCGCCCTCATTGCCGCCGGCGTGCGCACGCCCGGCCAGGCGGCCAGCTCCCTGGGCTCCACCCTGGTGCTCAAGCTGGCCGCCGCCCGCCCCCTCGATGATTTGGCGGCGGGCATCTACAGCCACCGCCTCGGCACCCTCTGGCTGCCGGGCGGCGCCTCCAACGCCGGCGGCGCCGCCCTCCTGCGCCACTTCAGCCCGGCCGAGATGGAGGCGCTCACCCTGCAACTGCGGCCGGAACGGCCGACCGGGCGGCTCTGCTATCCCCTGCCCGCCGCCGGAGAGCGCTTTCCCCTGAACGACCCGGCCTTCGCCGGCACTCCCCCGCCCGCGGCCGGCCCGCTGACGCGCTTCCAGGCCCTGCTGGAGGGGCTCAGCTACATCGAGGCCTGGGGCTACCGGCGCCTGGCCGTGGATGCCCCGCCGCAGGCCGTGCTGACCCTCGGCGGCGGCACCCGCAACGCAGCCTGGATGCAGCTCCGCGCCAACGTGCTGGGGCGGCCCGTGCTGGTCCCCGATTGCCCGGAGGCGGCCCTGGGCGCGGCCATGCTCGCCGCCGTGCCGCAATTCGGCACGCTGGCCGCGGCGCAAGGCGCGCTGGCGCAGCCGTGCCGCCGTTTCGAGCCCGAGCCCTGGGTGGTGCCGCCGTTCCAGGAGCGGCTGCAGGCTTTCATCGACCGCTTCGCGCCGGCCCACCGCTGAAACGGGCGGCGCAACGGCAACCGCGCGCCGGCATGCACCTGCTCCACCCCCGTCGCCTCGGCCATCTTTGCCCGTCTAGCGCGACCGCATGTCGATGGTCAGCACCACCATCAGGAGCAGAGTCAGCGCCGAGATGGCCAGCACCATGCCGATCAAGAAAGGCCGCGGCGTGCGGTAATGCCCGGCTTCGATTTCCCGGTGCGTGCGGAAGTAGTCGAAGGCCGCGAAGCCGAAGAGCGCGACGCCGATCAGCACGTAGGCGTCGCCCAGGAATACGAAGAGGGATTTGAAGGCGCTGTGCTCGAGCGCCAGGAAGCGCGCGATGGCGAAGCCCACCGTGGCAATGGCGATGCCGGTGCGTACCCAGGCGGCGAAGGTGCGCTCGTTGGCCAGATAGGTGCGAATGCGATTATCGTCCGGCGCGCGCGCCGCCTCCTGCGGGCCTGGCTGCCCACCGAGCGGCGCCGGGCGCGTCCGCTTGCCGAAACCTGCCCGCTCCTGGCCTTCCATCCGCGTCCCCCTATGCCGAGTCGAGATGCCGCAGGGTATTGTGGATATGCGTGGCGGCGATCGCCGCCTGGCCGTAGGCCACGCTGATCTGATTGAGGCTATGCACCACGTCGCCGGCGGCGTAGAGGCCCGGCACCGAAGTGCGCTGATGGGCGTCCACCAGCAAAGAGCCCTGCTCGTCCAGCCGCGCCCCCAGGTCCCGCGCCAAGCCCGAGCGTTCCCGGGCACCCAGGGCGGAATACAGGGTATCGAAGCGTTGCTCCACCCCGCTGTGCATGCGCAGCGCTGCGATCTTGTCGCCCTCCAGGTGCACCGTGGCCACCGGCTCCTCGACGACGCGAATGCCGGCTTCGCGCGCCGCCTGCCACTCCTCGTCGCTCAGCCGCATCTCCTGGCCCAGGGTCAGGAGCATCAGGTGAGGCGTATAGGTGCGCAGGAACAGCGCCTCCCGCAGCCCGCCGCTGCCATAGCCGATGACCGCCACGTGGTGGTCGATTACCTCGTAGGCGTCGCAAATGGGGCAGTGGCGGATGAGGCCGCGGCTGACCGCATCATTCAGGTCGGGCAGCGCCGGCTCGATGTCCACCGTGCCGGTGGCCAGCAGCACTGTCCTGGCGTGGATCTCGCCCAAGGTGGTGTAGGCCACGAAGCCGTCGGGCACTTTCCGGAGGCGCTCCACCACTCCGCTGCCGATGGACGCGCCGTAGCGCTCCGCCTGGGCGCGCAAGCGCTCCAGCAGCACCGGGCCGGGAATGCCGTCGGGAAAACCCGGACAGTTGTGCGATACGGGGATGAGCCGCGCGCGGCTGGCGCCGCTGTCGACGACCTGGAAGCGGCGCCGGAAGCGCGCGAGATAAGTGGCCGCCGTCAGGCCGCCGGGCCCGGCGCCGACCACGAGGCAATCGAGTGGCATAAGCCATCCTCTCCAAACGCTTATGCCCGCAAGATGCGGGCATAAGCGGCGATGCTCCGCATCCCGGCACGCGCCGGAATGCCCGCCGTCCTAGTGCGGCAGGCCGGCCTGCCCAGGGGCGCCCAATTGGATGGCAATGTGCGGCACGCGCGCCTCTGCATCCGCGTTCACCGCCACGTCCTCCTCGCGCAGATCGCGGATCACCAGCGCGGGAATCAGGTTGGCCACCATCTGCGCGGCGGCGATGCATTCCCGCAGATGCCGCTCGGCCAGTTCGGCGGTTTCGGTGTCGTTCAGCGCCAGCGCAGTGGTCGACAGCATCTCGTAGGAGATGTTGGCCAGGCTCAGGACGGTGTAGTTGTCGCGCATGTCCTTCGACAGGCTCAGGGTGCGCAGGTTGCCGATCAACCCGGAGGTCGCGCCGAAGATGCCGGACACGGCGGACTTGATGGCATCGGTCATGCTCTTGCCCGAGTGGCCCAGAGTGTCGACCCGGCGCTCCAGGTCGGCAATGTGCCGGCGCGACATCTCCACCAGGTGCTGGACGACGCGATGGGCTTCGGGCACGTCCTTGCTGTGGTCCTGCTGGCTCTCGAAGGCCTCGAGCATGTGCTTTTCCAGGGCGTGCATGTCGCCCACGTATTGGGTCAGGGTTTCGGTGCGTTCGCTCATGGCGGTACTCCTGCTTGAAAGTGGGAGATGCCGGACTGCCCGCCCCAGGCGGGAATCCGGCTGCTGAGCAAGCACCTTATGCCCCGCCAGAGCGGCCCTCAAGCTACTTAAGTCCGACGGACCCGCGGGAACTATTCGGGAATGGCCGATCGGCCGGCTCAGGCCAGCTTTTCGCTGTAGGCAAGCGCCTCCAGCGCCGCCGCATTGATGGCCTCCTCCGCCATCCCCAGCTCGCCGGCCAGCCGTTGCATCTGCGCCCAGTCGCAGCGCTCCAGCGCCTCCACCAAGGCCAGGTAGGGCGCATAGGGCCCGCGCCGCTCCAGCAGCGCGGTGCGGATGCTGTCCGGCAGCACCATTTCTTCCGCAATGCGCGTCATCGGCATGTGCAGCAGGGCCTCCAGCATGGAGAACATGCCCACCACGAAGAGCTCGTTTTCGTTGCCTCGCTCGCTTCCCTGCCCCAGCTGCTCCAGGAGCCGGCCGCGCTGCAGGGCAGTCAGGAGCAGGGGCGAGGACGGCCCCTCCCCCTCGTTGGCGAAGAGCAGCAGCGTCAGCAGGCGATAGAGCTGTTGCCGGCCCATGCGCACCATGGCTTGGCGGATGCTGTCGATCTTGCTCAGGCCGGCCATCCCGGCACAGTTGATGTAGCGCAGGAGCTTATAGCTCAAGCCGGCATCACGGCTGATGAGGGCCTCCAACTCGCCGAGTTCCGCGTCGGCCATGATCAGGTTCAGGCCGCGGATCACGCTCAGGCGCAAGCTCGGAATGTCGCTCTGCTCCAGCGTGACCGGGCGGGCGAAGTAATAGCCCTGGTAATAATCCATGCCCAGCGCCCGACACTGCTCGACTTGGTCCTTGTCTTCTACCTTCTCCGCCAGTGTCCGCAGACCGCGGCTGCGAGCCAGACGCACGTGCTCGCGCAAGCTCAGGGCATCGTGCTGAGTGATGTCCAGCTTGAGGACTTCGGCGATCTCCACCAAGGGCATCAAATCATCGCGATGGATGAAATCATCCAGGGCGAACCGGTATCCCTCCTCCCGCAGCTGCCTGCAGCGCCGGATCAGCTCCGTATCCGGCTCCACATCCTCCAGGATCTCCAGAACCACGCGTTCCTTGGGCAGGAGATACACGAGATCGCTTTCCAGCAGCTCACGTCCGAAGTTGATGAAACCCAGCTTGCTGCCCAGCACCTGCTGGGCGCCCATGGTCGAAAAGGTGTTCAGCAACACCTGGGCGGTGGCTTGCGAGGCATCCTGAACCGCGGCGCCCCCCTGGCTGCCACGCCGGTACAGCAGTTCGTAGGCGACGATTTGCTGGCTGTTGTCCAAAATGGGCTGACGCCCGAGGTACGTGGTGGTATTCACTTGTTGTTCCATTTTTGTTGGCTGGTGCGGGCCGGGGGACGCCGCAATGGCACGCCGCACGGCCGGCATGGCGGCAACGGCTCCGAAAGCCCGGAACCGCCAAGCTTCCGCGACCGGAAGCATCGGCGGGCACCCGCGCGACGCTTTTCCCAGCGACCCATCCCTGCCGGGCTCTTTATCTATGAAATAGCTTCAGGGCCGGGCAAGTCAACTCTTGGCCCGCGCACCGTTCATTAGAAATTCACTATATTTTTCGAGAATAATTGCCCGAGGCGAGCAAAAACGGGCAGTATTTTTTATGTGGCATAAAGCGTTTTTGGGAAAAGCACGGCATTCGGGCAGCCGGGGAGTTGCGGCTGGAGAGATCCAGCCGCGGCGGGCCCGCGCCTGCTGCGCGGCCCGCCAAGGCAAACGGACTGGAAGGCGGGGCAGGCTCAGCTCCCCTGGACAGCCTGGCGTGCCGGCACCGCGCTGGTGCACCATTGCTGCAGCAGCGCCACATCCACGGTCAGGGATTGGCCGGCCGCCGGCCCGGCCAGGACGCGGGCGGGCTGCTCCGGCTCGCCCAGGTGCTCCAGCACCGCCAGGGCGCCGCTCAGGTCGTGGTCCAGGGTATAGTCGTTGACCGTCGCCAGCACCCGCAGACCCGCTCCCAGCGCCGCGCGCACGCCGTTTTCCGAATCCTCGAAGGCCAGGCACTGCTCCGGACGCAGGCCCATTTGCTCCATGGCCAGCAGATAGATGTCCGGTGCCGGTTTCTTGGCGGGCACCACATCGCCGGCGGCGATCACCTCGAACCAGCTCATGGCCTCGGGACCAACGGCATTGACCAGCAGCGCTTCCACGTTTTCCGGCGTGGTGGTCGTGGCAATGGCCAGGCGCAGGCCAGCGGCGCGGGCTTCCTGCAACAGGCGCAGCACGCCGGGGCGCAGGGGCACGCCGCCGGCGGCCATGATGTCGACGTAGTGGGCGGTTTTGGCCTTGTGCAGCGCAGCGATCTCGGCATCGCTCAGACGGGGCTGCTCGGGAAAGAGGTTCAGGTAATGGCGGATGCGCTCCTTGCCGCCGGTGATCTCCAGCAGGCGTCCGTACAGCGCCACGTCCCAGTCGAAAGGCAGACCGGCCGCGCGAAAAGCCCGGTTGAAGGCCACCCGGTGGCCGTCCCGCTCCGTGTCCGCCAGGGTGCCATCCACATCGAAGATCAGTGCTTCCAGATTAGCAGTGCTCGGCATGATTTCTCCTGCCCAAAGGTCATGGTTTACTTGCCGGCATTATGAACTATCTGAGGGAAATAGTCAGGTTCACCGGGCGCGCGGCGCACTTGCTACCAAGGTCTGATGGGCATTTGCCAAACCCGCCCCAATCTGATATAGCTTCCCGCCGAACGATAATTCGCTGTTGCAGCCCAGCGGCTGCATGACTATCAGGAGCACGACATGGCCCAAGCCCAATCCAAATCTACCGGCGCAACCTTCACCCCCTACGAACCCGCGCCGTCGGAAGAATATATGAGCCCGGCCCAGCTCGCTCACTTCAAGAAGATCTTGGAGGATTGGAAGCAGGAGCTCATGGAGGAAGTGGACCGCACCGTGCAGCACATGCAGGACGAGAACGTGGTCTACTCCGATCCCAATGACCGGGCCAGCCTGGAAACGGACATGACCCTGGAGCTGCGCACCCGCGACCGCGAGCGCAAGCTGATCCGCAAGATCAACGAGACCCTGGACCTGATCGCCAAGGGCGACTACGGCTATTGCGAGATGTGCGGCGTGGAGATCGGCCTGCGCCGCCTCGAGGCGCGTCCCACCGCCACCCTGTGCATCGACTGCAAGACGTTGCAGGAGAAACGCGAAAAACAGATGGCCGGGGAATAACCCTTGTCCCGCCTGCTGATCCGGGACGCCCGCATCGCCCGCCCCAGCGGCGAGCTGTACCGAGGCGATCTGCTCTGCGAAAACGGCCGCATCGCGGCCATCGACCGCAGCCTGCAGGTGCCCGCCGACGAGGTGGTGGAGGCCGACGGCCACCTCCTGCTGCCGGGGGTCATGGACCCCCAGGTGCACTTCCGCGAGCCGGGCAAGGAGTACAAGGAAGACCTCGGCAGCGGCTCGCGGGCCGCGGCCAAGGGCGGCGTCACCAGCTTCCTGGAGATGCCCAACACCGATCCCAGCACCACCAACCAGGCGGCCCTGGACGACAAGCTGGCCCGCGCCGCCGAAAAGTCGGTGGTGAACTACGGCTTCTTCATCGGCGCCACCCCCGACAACCTCGAAGCGCTGCAAAGCGTTCAGGGTGCGTGCGGGGTGAAGATCTTCATGGGCGCCTCTACGGGCAGCCTGCTGGTCAACCGCGAGGAGGACCTGGACCGCATCTTTGCCAACGTGCCCAAGCTGATCGCCGTGCACGCCGAGGACGAGGCCCGCATCCAGGCGCGCAAGGCGGAGCTGGCCCATCTCTGCGATCCGGCCACCCACTCGCAGATCCGCGACAACGAGGCCGCCCTGCTCGCCACCAGGCTTGCACTCGGCCTGGCCAAGCGCTACCGGCGGCGCCTGCACGTCCTGCACCTGTCCACCAAGGAGGAAGTGGCTCTGCTGGCCGCGGACAAGCCGTCCTACGTATCCGCCGAGGCTATTCCCAACCACCTCTTCCTGAACACGGACGCCTACGCCAAAAAGGGCACCCTGGTGCAAATGAACCCGCCGATCCGCTCGGAAACGGATCGCCTGGCCCTGTGGCAGGGACTGCGCAACGGCACCATCGACTGCATCGCCACCGACCACGCGCCCCATACCCTGGAAGAGAAGGCCCTCGGCTTTCCCAAGGCGCCGTCCGGCATGCCCGGCGTGGAAACCAGCCTGCCGCTGATGCTGACCGCCATGCGCGACGGCCACTGCACCCTGGCCGAACTGCAGCGCTGGATGTGCTTCAACCCGGCGCGCCTCTACGGCGTGCCCAACAAGGGCCGCATCGAGATCGGCTGGGACGCCGATCTCGTGCTGGTGGACATGCTGCAGGTGCGCCCGGTGAAGAATGACGAGATGTTCACCAAGGTCCGCTGGAGCCCCTTTGACGGCTGGGAGCTGAGCGGCTGGCCGCTCTACACCGTAGTCGGCGGCCAAGTGGTGTTCGCCCGGGGTGAGATCCGCCCGGGCGTGCACGGCGCGGCCCTGCAATTCCCGAAGCAAGCCAAAAGCTGATTTTTCCGTTTCAAAACACAAAAAACACGGAGGAGCAGTCCACGTGGATACCCTGCTTTGGCTCAAAGCCCTCATTCTCGGCATCCTGGAGGGCGCCACGGAGTTTCTTCCCATCTCCAGCACCGGGCACCTCATCATTGCTGCCGATCTGCTCCACTACACCGGCGAACAGGCCAAGGTCTTCGAAATCGTAATCCAGCTCGGCGCCATCGTCGCCGTGGTGTACAATTACCGGGCCAAGGTGGGCAAGGTGGTCGGCGGCCTGGGCAGCGACCCCGCCGCCCAGCGCTTCGCCGTCAACCTGCTTATCGCCTTCCTGCCGGCCGCCCTGCTGGGCGTCGCCCTGCACGGCTTCATCAAGTCGCACCTCTTCAATCCCTTCACGGTGGCGGCCGCCCTGGTGGCGGGCGGCTTCGTCATCCTCGCCATCGAGCACTTCAAGCCGGCGCCGCGCATTCACAGCGTGGACGAGATGCGCTGGCCGGATGCCCTCAAGGTAGGGCTGGCGCAGAGCTTCGCCCTTTTTCCCGGCGTGTCCCGGGCGGGTTCCACCATCATGGGCGGCCTGGTGGTGGGCCTTTCGCGGCCGGCGGCGACGGAGTTTTCCTTTTTCCTGGCCATTCCAACCATGTTCGCCGCCACCGCCTACGACCTTTACAAAAACCTCGACATCCTCCATGCCGAGGACTTCGTGCTATTCGCCATCGGCTTCGCGGCCGCCTTCGTCTCCGCCCTCATCGTAGTGCGCTCCCTGCTGGCCTACGTCGGGCGCCACGACTTCAAGATCTTCGCCTACTACCGCATCGTCTTCGGGCTCGTCGTCCTCTGGTATTTCTGGCCCTGAGCCATGATTGAAAAGCTCCTGGCCGTCCTGAGCGGCTTCGTCATCGGCGTCATCAGCAACCTGGGCTATGGTGGCGTCGCGCTGCTCATGGCCATCGAGAGCGCCTGCATTCCCCTGCCTTCGGAAGTCATCATGCCCTTCTCCGGCTATCTGGCCTGGCGCGGCGACATGACCCTGTGGGGAGTGGCCCTGGCGGGGGCGGTCGGCTGCGTGCTGGGTTCACTGGTCGCCTACTACGCCGGCGCCTGGGGCGGCCGCCCGCTGGTGGAGAAGTACGGCCGCTACGTGCTCATCTCCCACCACGACCTCGACCTCGCCGACCGCTGGTTCAGCCGCCACGGCGACATCACCATCTTCGTGGGGCGCCTGCTGCCCATCATCCGCACCTTCATCGCCTTTCCCGCCGGCATCAGCCGCATGCACCTGGGCCGTTTCGTCATCTACACCTTCGTCGGCTCCTTTCTCTGGTGCTACGGGCTCGCCTGGCTCGGCTACACCCTGGGCGAGAACTGGACCGGCCTGAAGGTCTACTTCCACCGCTTCGACTTCCTCATCGGCGCGGCGCTGCTCCTGGGCCTGGTCTGGTACGTGCGCCGCCACCTGCGCCGCTGAAGTGCCCATGAAAAAGGCCCCGAACGGGGCCTTTTCAGCTCGCGTCCGCCAGGACGGCCTAGTGGTGGTGCCCGCCCTCGCCGTGCACGTGACCGTGGGCGATCTCTTCGGGGCTGGCGGCGCGGACGGAGGTCACCTCCACATCGAAGTGCAGGGGCTGGCCGGCCAGGGGGTGATTGCCGTCCAGGTAGACCTTGTCGCCGTCCATGCCGACCACCGTGAAGATGGCGACCTCGCCGGTGGGCAGCTCACCCTCGAACTGGCTGCCGACCACCAGTTGCGCGTCATCGGGGAAGCTGTCGCGCGATTCCACGCGGCGCAGGTCGTCGCGCTTCTCGCCGAAGGCCTCGTCCGCGCTCAGGTCGACGGAGATCTTGTCGCCCTCCGACTTGCCCTCCAACATGCTCTCCAGCTTGGGAAAAATGTTGTGATGGCCATGCAGGTAAGGGATCGGGCTGGAGGTCTTTTCCAGCACCTCGCCCGCCTGGTCGCTCAACGTGTATTGGATGTAAACCACGTCGTTGTTCTTGATCATCTTGGCTCCTCTCGCTGTTGGCCCGTTACGGTAATTGGAATCGGACCGGCCTGCCGTAACAGACGTGGTCGTTACACTGTGATTGCCCGAAATTGTAGGGGTTTGCCGGCCGGGGGTAAATGCTTAGACTGGTTTTTCCCCCGGAGAACTGCAAAAATAGCGGCGTCATTCCGGAAATCCGACTTAAGTCAGCCGCTGCATGTCCCCTGTGAAGATTGGCGTATTCGACTCCGGCCTCGGCGGCGTCAGCGTGCTGGCCAGCCTGCTCCAGCGTTTTCCGCAAGCCCACTTCCTCTATTACGGCGACACCGCCAATGCCCCCTACGGCGACAAGGCGCCGGAACGGGTGCAGGCCTGGAGCCTGGCGGCCTACCATCATTTCCTCGACCGGGGCGCGGCGGCCATGGTGATTGCCTGCAACTCCGCCACCAGCGCCGCCGTGGAAGCGGTACGGGCAGTTGCCCACATCCCGGTGCTCGGCATCGAGCCCGCCCTGAAGACCGCGGTCGAGCAGAGCCGGGACGAGCCCATCGCCGTGCTGGCCACGGCCATGACCATCCGCGGCGAGAAGCTGCGGCAGCTCATCCGCCGCTTTCCGGAACGGGCGGCGCATATCCATCCCATCGCCTGCCCGGGGCTGGCCGATCTGATCGAAGCGGCGGACTATGCCGGCGCCCAAGCCTATCTGGCCGACACGGTAAAACCCCGGCTGCCCGCCGAAGGCACGCCCCTCTTCGTGCTGGGCTGCACCCATTACTCCCTGATCCAGCCCCAGATCCGCCAAGTCTTCGGCGCGGAGGCGCGCATCTTCGACGGCAACGCCGGCCTGGCCCGCCATCTGCGCAACCGCCTGCCGATCCTGGACGACGCACCGGCGACCACGCCGCCGCGGGTGGAGTTCTTCTTCACCCACGATGACGAGCGCAAAGCCCGGACGGCCCGTCAACTGCTGCAGCACGCCAGCCCGCCGCCCGGCGCCTGAGCCCGTCTCAGCGCAGCACCTGCAGGGGCGGCGTCGCCAGCACGCGGCGCAGGCCCAGCATTCCCGCCAGCCCGATGCCGAGGCTGCCCAGTCCCGGCCCCCACAGCCACAGCCAGGGATTCGGCCGGAACGGCAGCTCGAAGATGCGGGCGCTGAGCACACCGGTCAGCACGGTGGCACCCAGGGCGGCAATGAGGCCGGCGGCCAGGCCGATCGCGGCGAACTCCGCGAAGGCAGCGGCGCGCAGCTGACCGGCGCGCGCGCCCAGGGTGCGCAGCAGGGCCGCGTCGCGGCTGCGCTGGCCCTGGGTGGCCTGGATCGCCGCAAGGAGCACCACGAAGCCGGCCAGGAGGGTGAACAGGAAGACGAAGCCCACCACCTCGCGGATCTGGGCCAGCACCTGCTGCACCTGAGCCAGCACCGCGCCCACGTCGATGACGGTCAGATTGGGCAGGCGCGCCACCAGCTCGGAGGAAAAACGCGCCCGGCCGGGCGGCAGATGGAAGCTGGTGACGTAAGTGGCGGGAAAGGAATCCAGCACGCCCGGCGGGGCGACCACGAAGAAGTTGACGTTGAAGCTGTCCCAGTTCACCCGCCGCAGGTTGACGATGCGCGCCTCGAAGGGCTGCCCGGCGATGTCGTAGCGCAGGGTGCTGCCCACCCGCACGCCAAGCGCTTCGGCGATGCCCTCCTCCACCGACAGGATCGCCTGCCCCCGCTGCGCCGGGGCCCACCAGCGGCCGGCGGTGACGACGTTGTCCGCCTGCGGCCGTGCCGCCCAGGACAGGTTGAACTCGCGCGTGGCCAGCGCCTGGGAGCGGCGGTCCTTGAAGCGGATGCTGCGCAGGGGCTTGCCGTCGATGGCGACCAGCCGCGCCCGCACCATGGGATAGAGCGCGGGCGGCGGCAGGCCCTGGCCGCGGAAAAACGCGGCGATCTCTGCCTGCTGATCGGGCAGAATGTTGATGACGAAGTGATTGGGCGCGTCGGGCGGCACCTGGTGCTGCCAAGCCTTGAAGAGATCGCCCTGCACCACGGTGATGCTGAGCAGCGCCAGGAGGCCGATGCCGAAGGCAAGGATCTGGCCGATGCTGCGGTTGCCCGGCCGCGCCAGGTTGGCCAAGCCGAAGCGCCAGCTCACCCCGCCCCAGATGCGCAGGCGGCTGATCAGCACGATCAAGCCATAGCCCAGGCCGGCCAGGACCACCACGGTACCGAGCACCGCCGCCAGGGTGTAGAGCCCCAAGCGCAGATCGCCAGCCTGCCACAGCACCAAGCCCACCAAGAGCGCCGCGGACAGCAGATAAACCAGTGCCGTCGCCGCATCCAGCCGGCCCGTGCTCTCCAGATCCCGGCGCAGCACCCGCAGGGCCGGCACCCGGCGCAGGCGCAGCAGCGGCGGCAAGGCGAAGATGATGACGCTGGACAGCCCCATGGCCAGCCCGACGCCGGCGGGCAGCCAGGACGGCGGCGGCAGCGGGCCGGGCAGCACGCCGCCCAGCAACGCCGGCAGGGCGCCCTGCAAGAGGTAGCCCAGCAGCACGCCGAGTCCCGTGCCGAGCACGCCGAGCAGCACCACCTGGCTCAAATAAATGGCCAGGATCAGTCCGCTGCCCGCTCCCAGGCAGCGCAGCACCGCCACCGCATCCAGCCGCCGGGCGACGAAGCTGCGCACGCTGGTGGCCACGGCGATGCCCGCCAGCAGCAACGCGCTCAGGGCCGCCAGGCCGAGGAAACGTTCGGCCCGCTCCAGGGTCATGCGCAGTTCCGGACGCGCGTCGGTCACGCCCTCCAGGCGCATGCCGCGCTGCAGGCGAGACTTGGCCCATTGGCGGTAGGCCTTGACCTCGGCCTCCCCGCCGGCCAGCAGCAGACGGTAGCCGACGCGGCTGCCGTACTGGATCAGCCCGGTGCCGGCCAGATCCGCCCAGTTCAACATGACCCGGGGGCCGATGCTGAAAAGCCCGCCGCCGCTGGACGGCTCCTCCAGGATCACGCCGGCGATGCGCAAGCTGCGCTCGCCCACCTGCAAGGCATCGCCGATCCGCACGCCGAGCTGCGCCAGGAGGTCCGGCTGCACCCACACGGTGCCCGGCGCGGGTATGCCGGCGAGGCTGCGGCCGCGCCCGTCCTCCACCCGCAGCTCGCCCCGCAGCGGAAAGCCGGCGCCGACCGCCTTGAGCTCCACCAGCTTGTCGCGCTCGCCCGCCAGCACCATGCTGGGAAAACCGGCCGTCTGCGCCGAGCGCAGGCCGCGCCGCTGCGCCTCCTGCGCGAAGGCAAGCGGAATGGGCCGATCGGCAATGACGGCCAGATCGCCGCCCAAGAGGGCGGCGGCATTGAGCTGCAGGCCGCGCCCGACGCGATCGGTGAAGGCGCTGACGGCGACCAGCGCGCTGATGCCGACCACGAGCGCCAGCACCAGTCCGGCCAGCTCGCGCCAGCTCACCCGGCTTTGGCGCAACGCCAGCCGCAGGGCCAGAGCCAGCTGCGCGGCGGGCCGCGTCACCGCTCCTCCAGCAGGCGGCCGGCCTGCAAATGCAGTTGCCGTTCGCAGCGGCCGGCCAGCGCCGGGTCGTGGGTGACCAGCACCAGGGTGGCGGCCCTTTCCCGGTTCAGGGAAAAGAGCAGGTCCACGATGCGGGCGCCGGTGGCCTGGTCCAGGTTGCCGGTCGGCTCATCGGCCAAGAGCAAAGGCGGTTCGGGGGCGAAGGCGCGGGCCACGGCGACGCGCTGCTGCTCGCCCCCGGAAAGCTGGGCCGGATAATGCGACAGCCGCTGCGCCAAGCCTACCCGCTCCAGGATCTCCTGCGCCCGCGCCCGCGCGTCGCGCCGCCCGGCCAGCTCCAGGGGCAGCATGACGTTCTCCAGGGCGGTCAGGGACGGCAGCAACTGAAAAGACTGGAAGACGAAGCCGATGGACTGGCCGCGCAGCCGCGCCCGCGCGTTTTCGTCCAGCTTGAAGAGATCGATCCCGTTCAGCAGAACTTGGCCGCGGGTGGGCAGGTCCAAGCCAGCCAGCAGGCCCAGCAAGGTCGACTTGCCGGCCCCCGACGGCCCCTGGATAGCGACGCTCTCGCCCGCCTGCAGGGAAAAGCTGATATTCTCCAACAGCACCAGGACACCGGCGCTGTCGGCCACCTCCTTCGCCAGGTGTCTCACTTCCAGGATGCTGGACAACAGGTACCTCCATGACCGTGAATTTACCGTCTCTGCTCGCCCGCCGGCATCTGATCCTGATGCTGCTCCTGATGTTCCTGTCCGCAGCCCCCGCCACGGCGCGGGAAGCCCCGCTCGTGCTGGCCTTCGGCGACAGCCTCACCGCCGGCTACGGCCTGCCCCGGGAACAGGCCTGGCCGGCCCTGCTGCAGCAGCGGCTGCAGGCCGCGCGCCTGCCCCACCGCGTGGTGAACGCGGGCATCAGCGGCGATACCACGGCGGGCGGACTGGCGCGGCTGCCCCGCACCCTGGCGCGGGAGCGCCCGCAGATCGTCATTCTCGAATTGGGCGCCAACGATGCGTTGCGCGGGCTGTCCCTGTCCCAGACCCGGGCCAACCTCGCGCGCATGATCGAGCTGTCCCAGGCGGCGGGCGCCCGGGTGCTCCTGGTGGGACTGCGGATTCCCCCCAATTATGGCTCGGTCTACGCCAATAAGTTCCAGCAGATCTATCCCGAGCTGGCGCGCCAATATCAGGTGCCCCTCCTGCCCTTCCTGCTCGAAGGGGTGGCGGGCCAGGCAAGCCTGAACCTGGATGACGGCATCCACCCCAACGCCAGGGGTCAGCGCATCCTGAGCGACACGGTGTGGCGCAGCCTGCAGCCGCTGCTGAAGGCGGAGCGGCAGGCGCGACGGGGATAAGGACGGCTGGACTGGGCCGTGCTAGCGCAGCAGCCCGGGATCGATGCGCAGCAGGAGGGAAAAGACCAAGCGCTTGACCTGCACGGCCTCGCGGGCGTCCACGGCAACAGCCGGCACGGGCGGGTCGAGCTGCTTCAGGTATTGCTGCAGCGGCTCCACCGCGCCCGCGCCCTCATCCGCCTTGGTGATGCCCACCGCCATCGGTGCGTCCCGGACGATGGGACGGAAACGCTCCAGGAAGAAAGCCAGATCGGCCAGCGGGTCGGGGCGGCTGGCGTCCGCCAGCAGGATCAGTCCGGTGCTGCCCTTGCCGAGGATGTCCCACATGAACGAGAAGCGTTCCTGTCCGGGCGTCGCATAGAGGTCCACCTTCACGCCGCTGGCCAGCATCAGGTGGCCGTAGTCCATGGCCACCGTGGTCTCGTCCTTGACGGCCAGCACCTCCGCTTCGGAGGCCCGCACGTCGGTGGTCACCGGCGGGATGCTGCTGATGGTCTTCAGGGCGGTGGTCTTGCCGGCACCCACGCTGCCGGTGAAGACGATCTTCGGGCGCTGCCGCCGGGCGGCCGACGCACTGTTTTCAGCGGTGATGCTCATGCCTCGTTCTCGCTTGCAGAATTGTTCAGGCGGTGAATCAACATTTCCAGGCGGCCCAGCAGCAGGGTATGGCCGAGCACGTCCGGCTTGCGGCAGACGACGAAGAGGGTCCAGGGGATGCCGTCCTCTTGCAGCACGCCCAGCAGATTGCCGGGCACTTCCACGATCTGGGTGTAGCGCCGGTCCGCCGTTTCCCGGTCGGGCAGATAGGCGGCCAGCTCCCGGGCGCTCTCGGCATGATTGCGGATCTGTCGGATCAGCAGGCGCAGTTTTTGGGCCGGCAAACTGGCCATGTTGACCGCATAGCACTGCACCCGGTCGCCGATGATGGTGCCGAAGACGCGCACGTCCCGATCGTTGGGAAACACGTCCTTGGGCAGAGCCGGAAAGGCGGGGCCCGCCGGCAGCCGCCCGGCCGCCGGGCTGACCCGGCGCGGTTCGAGCTTCTCCTTGGGCAGGATTTTGCGGCGCCGGGGAGCGGTTTCCTGCTGCAGGCGCTCCAGCACCTCGCGCAGCGCCGCGTAATCCAGACTCAGCGGCCCGCCCTCCTCGCCCGCCAGCGCCTCGTCGAAGCTGCAATTGACCTGGGCGCCGCCGGCCAGCGCGCGCAGCGCCTCCTGCCCCTCCGTCTCCCCCAGGATGACGTTGCGCAGCCGGCGCCCGGCAAAGAGCAGCCAGCCCGCGTTGCCGTGGGCATCGGCAATGGGCAGGCGCCCGCTCAGATCCAGACTGAGGGCGTAGTTGACGATGTCCAGCAAAGTGCCGGAGAGATCGAAGGAGGAATCCATGTGCCAGGCCGCCCGGTTGTTTTTTGGTTGTTGCTGTCCTTGACGAGCTTTGCAGAGCAGAGATCACCCTAGTAGATAGGAGAAGTCCGCCGTTCCGGCAAGGACCGGACTCCTGGACGGGCGACAGGACGCAAAAAAGGAATGGTCCGCGGACCATTCCCCGATTTGCGGCCAGCTCGCCCGCTACAACTGCGGATGCTGGCGGGCGATCGGCTGGGCCAGGCGGTTCAAGGCATTGAGATAGGCCTTGGCGCTGGCGATCACGATGTCCGTGTCCGCCCCCTGTCCGTTCACGGCGCGGCCGTCCTTCTCCAGGCGCACCGTCACCTCGCCCTGGGCGTCGGTGCCGGTGGTGATGGCATTGACCGAATAAAGCAGCAACGTGGCGCCGGACTGGGCGATGGACTCGATGGCCTTGAAGGCCGCGTCCACCGGTCCGCCGCCGTGGGCACGCGCGGTCTTCTCCACGCCGTCGACCAGGAGCTCCACGGTGGCTTCCGGGCGCGTGCCCATCTCCGAGCAGACGCGCAGATAGCCCAGGCGGTAATGCTCGGTCAGGCCGGCGTGCACCTCGGTGCTGATCAGCGCCTGCAGATCCTCATCGAAAATTTCGGCCTTGCGGTCGGCCAGATCCTTGAAGCGGGCGAAGGCCAGGTTCAACTCCTCCTCGCCCAGGGCGATGCCCAGCTCCTGCAGGCGCGAGCGGAAGGCGGCACGGCCCGAGAGCTTGCCCAGCGAGATGCGGTTGGTGCTCCAGCCCACGTCCTCGGCGCGCATGATCTCATAGGTCTCGCGGTGCTTGAGCACGCCGTCCTGGTGGATGCCCGACTCGTGGGCGAAGGCGTTGGCGCCGACAATGGCCTTGTTGGGCTGCACCGGAAAGCCGGTGATGCTGGACACCAGCTTGCTGGCCGGCACGATCTGGGTGGTGTCGATGCGCGTGTCACAGGTGAAGAGATCCCGGCGCGTGCGCACCGCCATCACGATCTCCTCGAGGGCCGCGTTGCCGGCGCGCTCGCCCAGGCCGTTGATGGTGCACTCCACCTGGCGCGCGCCGTTCTGCACCGCCGCCAGCGAGTTGGCCACCGCCAGGCCCAGGTCATTGTGGCAGTGCACCGAGAACACCGCCTTGTCGGCGTTGGGGATGCGCTCGCGCAAATTGCGGATCAGGCGCCCAAAGCGGTCCGGCAGGTTGTAGCCCACCGTGTCGGGAATGTTGATGGTGCGGGCGCCGGCCTCGATGACCGCCTCGATCACCCGGCACAGGAAATCCTCATCCGAGCGGCCCGCGTCCTCCGGGGAGAACTCCACGTCCTCCACGAAGCGGCGCGCCAGCTTCACCGCCGCCACCGCCGCCTCCAGCACCTGCTCCGGGCTCATGCGCAGCTTGGCCTGCATGTGGATCGGGCTGGTGGCGATGAAAGTATGGATGCGGTTGGCGGCGGCCGGCTTCAGGGCCTCGCCGGCCCGGGTGATGTCCTGCTCCCGCGCCCGGGCCAGGCCGCAGATGCGGCTGTCCTTCACCGCCTCCGCCACCGCCCGCACCGCCTCGAAGTCGCCGTTGCTGGCCGCCGGAAAGCCCGCCTCGATCACGTCCACCCGCAGGCGCTCCAGGGCCTTGGCGATGCGGATCTTGTCGTCCCGGGTCATCGCCGCGCCCGGCGACTGCTCGCCGTCGCGCAGGGTGGTGTCGAAAATAATCAAGTGTTCGCTCATGTCATGCTCCATGACGAAGTACGCCTCACGGCGCCATGAATTGTTGTGCTTGGATCCCCGAGGGGAAGTGTGGATGCAGTCGCTCTACCCGTAGGGTAGCAGCAGACCGGCGAACACGAGGGGCAGGCTGAGGTGCAAGGCCGAGGCGCAGGCCGGCCGCCAGCGCTGGGGATGGCAGGTGACGGAATGGGCCTGGATAATCTGCGGATTCATGAAAAAATCTTAGCGCAAGGCTTTGGCAGTGTGCAAGTGATCGTGCGCGGGCAATGGATCTGGAAATCGGCTGGAGAGCAGCTCACACTCCAGCGACAGGCCCTCCCCTGCCCTTTCCCCGAGGGAGGCGGGTGTCCGGGGCACGCCAACTTGGTACCGTGCCAAACGCTGCCGGGCTGGCATCCTGGCTTGCAGGAACGGGCAAGCCCATGATCGGATGCATCAGTCGTCACCGGATCGCGGGCAAGCCCGCTCCCACGGCTGGAGGCGGCAGCGCGGCCCAGGGGCAATGGCCGGGCGCCGGCCATATTCCCCTCACCCGGTCAGCGCCTTGCACGGGGTCGAACACAGGCACACAGGCCTGTGGCGGACGTGCGTTCAGGCCATTGGCGCCCTTGGCCTGTCCTTCCCGATTATCCAGATTGAAACGGGGGGCAAGTGCCCCAAAGTGGGGAACGCTTTCCCCTCAATCCCGGAAATTCACGAACTGCAGCGGCAGATTGAAGTCCTGCCCCCGCAGTTCCGCAATGGCCGCCTGCAGGTCGTCCCGGCTCTTGCCGGTCACCCGCACCTGGTCGCCCTGGATCGAGGCCTGGACCTTGAGCTTGGTATCCTTGAGGTGCTTGATGATCTTCTTGCCGGTTTCGGTCTCCACGCCGACCTTGACCTTGATCTTCTGGCGCACGGTGTTGCCGGCGGCATTCTCCACCTTGCCGAGATCGAGGGCCTTGAGGTCGATGCCGCGCTTGACCAGGCGGGTGCTGAGCAGGTCCAGGAGCTGGCCGAGCTTGTAGTCGTCCTCGGCGCTCAGCAGCAGTTCCTCCTCGTTGCGCTCCACCTTGGCCTTGGAGCCCTTGAAGTCGTAGCGGGTGCCGATCTCCTTCATGGTCTGGTTCACGGCGTTGTCCACTTCCTGCAGATCGACCTTGGAAACCACGTCAAAGGACGGCATGATTCACTCCCTTCGCATTGCCTGAAAACTGTCGTCGAGGCCGCGCCCGGCCTCAGCCCTCCCCGCCGGCGCGGTGGCGGTGGGCGGGGCCGAGGTGGGTGTGGCCATGGCCGTGGCTGCCGGCGCGGCAGCCGGGGCAGTCAGTGACCCAGCGCTGGCCGGCGGGGGTGACTTCCTTCTTCCAGAACGGCGCGCGGGTCTTGAGTTCGTCGATGATGTAGCGGCAGGCGTCGAAGGCCGCCGCCCGGTGCCGGGCCCAGACGGTCACCTGAACGATGCGGTCGGTGGGCAGCAGGCGACCGTGGCGGTGGATCACCAGGCTGTCCAGGATGTCGTAGCGCTGCTGCGCCTCGGTGCAGACGCGCTGCAGTTCCCGCTCGGTCATGCCGGGATAATGCTCGATCTCCATGGCGAGGATATCGCTCGCCTCGCTGTAATCGCGCACCAGGCCGACGAAGGTCACTTGGCCGCCGGCACCCTGGATGGCGGCCGGCGGGAAGGCGTCCATTTCCGCCTGAGGATCGAAATCTGCGGCCTGCACCTTGACGATCATGCGCCACCTCCGGTCACCGGCGGGAAGAAGGCCACTTCGTCGCCGTCCTGGACCGGCGCGTCCATGGCGACATGGGTCATGTTCACGGCGGCCAGGAGATGCGCCTGGGCCAGGGATTTGCCCGCCTGCGCCTGCAGGGCCTGGAGCACGTCGGCCACCGTGGCGTCCGCCCGGGGCAGGGGCAGGGCCAGTTCGTCCACGCCCAGTTCCTCGCGCACGCTGGCAAAGCATTTCACTCGAATCATGGCTGTTGAGTCCGTATCCGCTCACGCGGGGCGGCGCCCCGCACCGCTTTCACATTAGCACTATCGGAGGATTTATTCATCCCGGCCTTCCCGGGGCGAACGGAGCCGTTGCGCGCAAGCAAGCCCGCGGCCATGCAAGCGCATCACCCGCGATCCGGCGGCTGCTCCCGCGCCTGCGCGTCGTCCTCGATGCGTCCGCTCAGCATGGCGTCGATGCGCGCCTGCAGGCGGGCGTCCGCGGATTGGCGGTAGACATAGAACTCCTCGTAGTAGGCGGTGAGGAAGCCGGTGATGGGCAGGGCGATGAGGGCGCCGACCAAGCCGAAGACCGCGGTCATGGCGAGCAGCACGAAGAGCTGGGTCACCGGGTGGATGTTCATCTGCGACGAGCGGATCTGCGGCGCGATGAAGTCGCCGCTGATCTCCTGCAGCACCACGTAGAAGATGGCCACCCACAGGGCGGTCATGGGATCGACCGCCAGCGCCACCAGGATCGGCGGGAGGGCAGCCAGGTAGGGACCCAGGCGCGGCACCATCTCGGCGAAGAAGGCCAGCACGCCCCACAGGACCGCGCCCGGCACCTCCATGATCGCCAGGAAGATGGCCGCGGCCACGCCCTCGATGCCGCCCACGATGATGTTCGACCAGATCCAGCCGTTGACGATCTTGGCGCCGCGGCTGAAGGCGCGGGCGGCCGCGTCGCGCCAGCGGTCCGGCATCATGAGCAGGTAACCCTGCAACAGCGGCCGGGGATTGATCAGGGCGTAGACGACGGTGCTGAAGAGCAGGATGCCGAAGACCAGCGCGTTGAAGAAGGACAGGGAATACTGGCCGACCTTGATCAGCAGGGTCTGCACGGAAGGAATCAGGCGCTCGGCGGCGTAGGCATCGAATTGGGCCTGCAGGCGCTGCTGCACGTCCGGGTAGTCCGCCATCAGGCGGGACAGCCGCTGCGCCAGGGCGGCGGCGTACTGGGGCAGGTTTTCCACCAGGCCGGTGACCTGGGTGATCAGATCGGGCACGACCAGCCAGCCGAGCAGCGCGGCCAGCAGCAGTCCCGCCAGGGCCACCAGCAGGGCCCCCGCCACCCGGGGAACGCCCCGGCGCTCGAGCCAGACCACCGGCGGGTTCAGGGCCACGCTGAACACCAGCACGAAGGCGAAGAACAGCAGCACGTAGGTGATGGCCGCCAGAAACTGCAGCAGCACATAGACGGCGGCGGCGAGCAGGATGATCCGGACTAGCACCCGGAACAGGCGCTCGTCCCAGTCTGCCTCCGGCTTTACGCGCTTATCCATGTGGCGCACCCTGTCGCAAGGGATCTCTGCAGGATATAGCACAGCCGGAGGAACGGAGCGACAAGCGCAGGGGCCCGGCGAGGACCGAGTGCGCGGGATTGCTGCCGGATGGCGTCAGCCGACGGACCGGGGCGGCCAAGCCCTGCCAGGGCCGCTCGATCCGGCGCAAGGGTGGTCAGGCACCGTGCTCGCCGGCATCCCGGTACTTGGGATCGTCCGCGTGGCCGTCATGGAAGTGCGCGGTGTCTTCGGATGCGGTCGGCAGAGGCTTGCCGCAGCCGTCCAGCTCGCTTTTTTCAGCCCAGGAAAAGGTGGACAGGGGATGGGCGAAATGGTTGATGAACGCAAAGGGCTTGAGCACCGGCGCCTCCTGAATGGCAGTCAGGCTTTGTTATAGCCAAAGTCGGCAAGGCGCTTCGATCCGACCTAAGCCGGAGGCAACGGCGAATTCCGCCCATGATGCCAAACTTGCCCCGCCGCATGCAGTCTAAGACTACATTTCCGCCGATTACCAGGAGTGACGCGATGCGGTTCCGATCCTTTCAGCAAGCCGTGGAGGTATTGGTCAGCAGCGACGAGGACAGCCAGCTCTACGAGGAGGCCCTCGCCTTCTGCGTCGAAAGCCTGCCGCCCGAAGTGGTGGAGCGTCTGTACTTCCTGTATCGCGATCGCTTTTACGAAGCCGAGCCCACGCTGCATTGACACCCGCATCGACACCGCCCCCGTCCGCACAGCCCACCTGGAGTTGCCCATGGACTTTCAATCCGTCGAGCAAGCCATTGAGGTCTTGGTCAACAGCAAGGAAGACAGCCCGGTCTATGAGGAAGCGCTGGAATACTGCATCGAAAACGCCCCGCCGGACCTGCGGGAAAGCCTATATTCGCTGTACCGCCAACACTTCTACGATGTCGAGCCGCTAAGCCACTGAGCCGCGCCGACGCCGGCAGGCCGCCTCGGGACGGGCTTGGCCGGCCCCGGTGAACGGCAAGGTGAAGTAAAAAGCCGCCCCCTGCCCCACCATCCCCTCGGCCCAGATGCGGCCGCCATGGCGTTCCACGATGCGCTGCACCGTGGCCAGGCCGATGCCGGTGCCATCGAACTCCAGGGCACCGTGCAGGCGGTGGAAGGGCTTGAAGAGCTTGTCGACATAGGCCATGTCGAAACCGACGCCGTTGTCGCGCACGAAATAGACGGTCTGCCCGTCCTCCTCCCGCACACCGAACTCGATGCGGGCATCGGCCTGTTCGCGGGTGAACTTCCAGGCGTTGCCGAGCAGATTGTCCAGCACGATTTTCAGCAGCTTCGGATCCACCTGGGCGACGACCTGCGGCGCGATGGCGAACTCCACCTCGCGCGCCGGCGCGGAGGCATACAGAGCTTCGGCCACTTGCCAGGCGATGCCGCTCAGGTCGGTTTCTTCGCGGCGCATTTCGCTGTGGGTGATACGCGACAGGTCGAGCAGATCGTCGATGAGCTGCGCCATGCGCTGGCTGGCGTTGCGCACCCGTTCCAGATACTCCTGCCCGCCCTGGTCGAGCTTGCCCTCGTATTCGTCCAGCAGGGCATGGCTGAAGCCGTTGATGGCGCGCAGCGGACCGCGCAGGTCGTGAGACACGGAATAGCAGAACGCCTCCAGCTCCCGGTTCACCGCCGTCAGTTCCGCCGTGCGCTCCGCCACCCGCCGCTCCAGCTCCACGTTCATGAGCTCGATCTCGCGCGCCCGCTTCTGCTCGGTGATGTCGTAGCGGATGGCCACGTACTGGACCGGCCGGCCGACGGCATCCAGCAGCGGCACGATGGTGGTGAATACCCAATAATAGGAGCCGTCCTTGGCGCGATTGCGGATCTCGCCCTTCCACACCTTGCCGGCGCCGATGGTCTTCCAGAGCTGCTTGAAGAAGGCTTTGGGGTGGTGGCCGGAATTGAGCAGCCGGTGGGTCTGGCCGAGCAGTTCCTGGCGGGTGTATTGGGAGATCTCGCAGAACTTGTCGTTCACGTAGGTGATCACCCCGGCGCTGTCGGTGATCGCCACGATGGCCGAACTGTCCAGGGCGAACTTGAAATCGGACAGTTCCTTCAGGGTCTGCTGCAGCAGGGCGTCGGCCAGGCGGCGCTCGGTGACGTCGCGCGTCACCTTGGAAAAACCGCACAGGCTGCCGTCGGGATGGCGCACGGCGGTGATCACCACGTGGGCCCAGAAGCGGCCGCCGTCCCGGCGCACCCGCCAGCCCTCGTCCTCGGCGCGACTCTCGCGGGCGGCGCGGGCCAGCAGCTCGTCCGGCTTGCCATGCTGAATCTCCTCGACCGAATGGAAGCGATCGCAGGATTGGCCAAGGATCTCTGCTTCCTGGTAGCCGTAGATGCGCTCGGCGCCGGCGTTCCAACTGTTGACCCGGCCCTGCGGGTCGAGCATGACGATGGCGTAGTCCTGGATGGTGTCCACCAAGAGGCGGAAGCGTTCCTCGCTCTCGCGCAGCTCCATTTCCGTGTGTCGGCGCCGTACCCGCTCGGTGACATCCACCAAGCTGAGAATCAGCTCTTCCACCCGGCCATCCGCCGTCTTGACGGGCTGCAGATGCCAATCCCAGTAGGTCACGCCGCGCTCGGGCTGGTCCGGATAAGCGAAGGGCTTTTCACGTACGAAGAGCGCTTCGCCGGTCGCCAGCACCTGCCGGAACAGGGCCTCGTTCTCGGCGTTGGGGTAAAGCTCGAAGTGCCGTCTGCCCACGAAATCCACCGCCGCCAGCCCACCTGCGGCCGCATAGGCGCGGTTGACGCGGATGAAGTGGAAATCGCGGTCCAGGTAGGCCATGAGCACATCGGCGTTGATGAATGCGTTTTCCATCCGCTCGCCGTGGCGGACCAGCTCGCGCTCCGCCTGCTTGCGCGCCGTGACGTCCTCGATGGTCACCAAAGCCGCCCGGTGACCCTGGAAATCCAGGATATGCGAGGTGATTTCCACGTCGATGAGGCGGCCATCCCGGCAGCGGTGGCGCCACTCGCCGGCACGGTACAGGCCGGTTTCGCTATCGACCAGATGCGCCAGTAGCCGGGGCACGTCCTCGGCCGGCCGGATGTCGACGATGGTCATGCCCAGGAACTCGTCGCGCGAGTAGCCGTAGAGCTGCACCGCCGCCGCGTTCACTTCCAGAAAGGCGAGGCTGTCCAGGTCGACCATCCACATGGGCAGCGGATGATCCATGAACAGCAGCCGGAAGGCTGCCTCGCTGCCCGGATGGGTTTCCAGCGTTTGAGAACCGCTTTGCATCGAAGTTGTCATCTCAGAGACTGTTCCTGCACGAGACTGTATTGACCAGGGCATGCCGAGCGCACCGCCAGTGGGGTGGGCAGGCTGACAAGCTGAAGCGCACGTTGAACTCGCGCGGCAGGAAGTGAGGGGTTTTATTTGTTATGGCGGGCGTAATCGTGGAGGTTCGACCTGGCATCTTGGGCTGGTTTTCACCCACGGTCCGCTCAACTGCTTGCAGCGGCTGAACGATGGGCCTGGCGACCTCGCATGCGAGCACTGGAATGCACTTGATTATAGATGACAAGCCAGGCGCTTGCCACAGGCAGGCGCCTGCACGCCTAAAAGCTCCGCTGGCGCCCCAGCGCGATCAGGCCCACGCCGGCCAGGATGACGAGCAGCGCCAGCATCGCCGTCCCGGTCACCTGCTCGCCGCCCAGCCCAGCCCCCAGCCCCACCGCCACCACCGGATTGACATAGGCGTTGCTGGTGGCGAGCGCCGGACGCACCTGGCGCAGCAAGTAATTATAGGCGCTGAAGCCCACCAGCGAACCGAAGACGACGAGATAGAGCAAGGCGCCCAGGGCGGAGGGCGCCAGCGACGCCGGCAGCCGCTCGCCGAAAACGGCGCTCAGACCGATCAGCAAGGCGCCGCCCGCCAGCATTTCCGCGGCGGCGGCCATGAGGCCCGCGGGCAGGGTGAGATAACGGCTCCAGATGGAGCCCAGCGCCCAACTCACCGCCGCCAGCAGCAGGGCCAGGGCGCCGGCCGGATAGGCGCGCAGGTCGCCTTCCCAGTTCAGCAGCACCATGCCGATGAGACCCAGGCCGATGCCCAGCCACTCCAGCCGCGCGGGCCAGGTGCCCCACAGGCCGGCGAAGAGCGCCGCCCAGAGCGGCACGGTAGCCAGCTCGATGGCGGCCAGGCCGGAGGGCACCCACTGGATGGCATAGGCCACCACGCCGTTGCCGATGACCAGCAGCAGCACGCCGACCAGCGCCGCGCCCAGCCACTGGAAGCGATCGGGCGGCGGCGCGCCGCGCAGGCGCAGGATCAGATAGAGTATCGCGCCGGCCGCCAGGAAGCGGCTGCCCGCCATCAGAAGGGGCGGCAGGCCCTGGACGGCGAAGCGCATGGCCAGGTAGGTGGAACCCCAGACCACGTAGACGATGAAAAGCGCGAGCGCGACCGGGCCGTAGCGGGCGTCGTCGGCCGGGGTGGGTCGTTGTCGGGGCGGCTGGGGCATGATCCGTGTCCTTCGTTGGGTTGCTCGCGGGCCAGCCCGCGCCTGCACCCGGATGCCGGATTATACCTTGAACGGCGGCGCTTGCGACTGGCCATGCGGCGGATCGCCGCCAAGCCCGCTCCTGCAACGACCGGCACGAATCCTGGAAGCGAGCTTGCTCGCGATGATTGGCCCATCGTCCGGCGCAGGGCCGGCCCTCAGTCGCGCGCCAACTGCATCAGCAGTCCGGGCATGGCCTGCAGGGACAGCACCTGATCCACGGCGCCGAGCTTGACCGCCTCCTTCGGCATGCCGTAGACCACGCAGCTCGCCTCGTCCTGGGCGATGGTGCGGGCGCCCGCCTCGTGCATTTCCTTGAGGCCGCGTGCGCCGTCGTCGCCCATGCCGGTCATGATGATGCCCACGGCGTTGCGTCCGGCGGCCTTGGCCACGGAGCGGAACAGCACGTCCACCGAGGGCCGGTGCCGGTTGACGGGCGGGCCGTCGAGCACTTCCACGTGGTACTGGGCGCCGCTGCGCCTGAGCAGCATGTGCCGCCCGCCCGGCGCGATGAGGGCGCGGCCCGGCAGCACGCGGTCGTGGTGCTCCGCCTCCTTGACCTCGATCTCGCACAGATCGTTCAGGCGGGCGGCGAAGGCGCCGGTGAACTTCTCCGGCATGTGCTGCACGATGACCATGCCCGGCACCACGCGCGGCAGCGCCCGCAGCACGAACTCCAGGGCCTGGGTGCCGCCGGTGGAGGTGCCGATGGCCACCAGCCGCTCGGTGGTCTGCGCCAGGGCCGGCCCGGTGGCCGGCAGGATGGCGTCGGCGCTCAGCCGGGGCGCGGGCGGCGGCACCGGGAGCCTGAGGCGGCCGGCCCGGGCCTGGGCCGCTGCCTTCACCGCGCTGAGAAATTCGGCGCTCGACTCGCTCAGGAAGCCCTTGAGGCCGAGCTTGGGCTTGGTGATGATGCCGACCGCACCGGCTGCCAGGGCCTCCATGGTGGTCTGCGCGCCTTTTTCCGTCAGCGTGGAGCAGATCAGCACCGGGGTGGGGCGCTCGGCCATGATCTTGCGCAGGAAGGTGATGCCGTCCATGCGCGGCATCTCCACGTCCAGCACGATCACGTCCGGCCACTGGCGCTGCATGCGCTCCAGGGCGAAAAGCGGGTCCGGCGCCGCGCCGATGACCTCCACTGCCGGATCGGCGGCCAGGATGCCACTCAGCACTTGGCGCACCACGGCGGAATCGTCGATGATGAAGACCCGGATCTTGTCCATGCTACGAGGCTCGCGCCCGCAGGGCATCCGTTTCCTGCTTCAGCCACACCGCGCCGCTCCACAGGTCGAAGATGAGCCGCCGATGGCCGACGCCGCCCACGTGCTCGGCCACGACGCGAAAGCCGTAGCCGTTGAGCAGCGCCCGGCCCATGGCGACGTTGCGCTGGCCGACCAGGCTCGCCTCGCGCTTTTCGATGTGCGGGAACATGTCGGCGCCGCCGAAGAGCTTGGCTTCCCATGCCTGCGGCGGGGCCTTGAACGGACGCAGCTCGCGCAGGAAGAGCTGCATGGCCTCCTCGGCGTAGCGGCCATCCAGGGCATCGCCCAGCCGGCCGCCGCGGCTGGGCAGCATGTAATGGCACATGCCGCCCACGCGCAGGCCCGGGTGCCAGAGCGTGATGGATACGCAGGACCCCAGGATGGTGCGGATGCGCGTGTCGGCGTCGCCGAAGTAGAAGTCGCCGGGCTGCAGGAAGATCTCCAGGTACTGCGCTGGTTGCGCGTTCATCGCGGCTTCCGGTAGATGGCGGCCCGCACGCTCTGCAGGCCGTCGCTGATGCCGTGCAGGCTCTCCGAGTGTCCGACCAGGAAGCAGCCGCCGGGGCGCAGCAGGGGCAGCATGCGCTGCACCACTTGGCGCTTGGTTTCGGTATCGAAGTAGATCATGACATTGCGCAGGAAAATCACGTCGAACTCGCCCAGGTTGGGCAGCGGCGCGGTCAGGTTGACCTGGACGAAGCGCACCCGACTGCGCAGGCGCTGGTCGATCAGGAAGGTGCCGGCTTGGGAGCGCACCCCCTTCAGGCAATATTTCCGAAGCCAAGCCTCGGGGATGTGGCGGGCGCGCTCCAGCGGGTACTGGCCGGCGCGCGCCCGCTCCAGCACCCGCGTGCTGATGTCGGAACCGAGCACCTCCCAGGGCGCGTCGCCCAGGCACTCGGCCAGGGTCATGGCGATGCTGTAGGCCTCCTCGCCCGAGGAACTGGCCGCGCTCCAGACGCGGAACGGCCGGCCGCCGCCCGCATGCGCCGCGGCGTGCTGCTTCAGGAAATCGAAGTGTTTCGGCTCGCGGAAGAAGTAGGTCTCGTTGGTGGTCAGCAGGTCCACCATGATCTGCAGCTCGCCGGCCTGCCCTGCCCCGCTCACCAACCGGTAGTACTCGCCGAAGCTGCTCAGTCCGTGGTGCTTGAGGCGCTTGGCCAACCGGCCGGTCACCAGCGCCATCTTGGCGGACGACAGGCTGATGCCGGCCACCTGATGGATCAGGCGCTGGAATTGGGCGAACTCCTGGACCGAGAGCTGGGGCGTCTGCATGGCGAGCTTCCGTTCGACGGCCTAGGCGAGGCCGACCTCCAGCTCCGCGAACCATTCGATGAAGCGGCCAACGTCGGCGCCCTGGTAGATGGCGCCGTGCTGCGGGCAGAGCAGGTCGATATCCAGGCGGCTGACGCGCTCGCACCAGCGCCGCTTGGCGTCGTTGGACCCCATCCAGCGCCGGTGGAAACCCTCCGCATGGCGGATGTGGCGATCGAAGTCCGTGACGAAGAGGCCATCGGCCGCCGACGGCAGGAGAGCGGCGCCCACGTCGCCGCTGAACAGGATCTTCGCCCGCGGATCATAGAGGTGGAGATTGCCGGAAGAGTGCAGATAATGGGCCGGCACCGCCTGCAGGGTGGTCTTGCCCAGGGTGAAGGGCATGCCCTCGTCGGGCAGGCTGATGAAGGTCTCGGCGTCGCCGCCGAAGTGGGGCACGAAGGAGCCCCACAGCCAGCTCAGGTAGCACTTGATCCGCGGATTGAACTCGAGCCACAGGGCCAGAGAGGAGATGATGTCCGGGTCCTGGTGGGAGGCGAAGAGAAAGCGGATCCGCTCCGGATCGAAGCCGCCGCTGATGGCGGAAAAGACCGCGGGGAAGATCTCCATGCCGCCCGGATCGGTCAGCAGCGCCTCGTCGCCGTCGATCACCAGGTACTCGTTGGTGTCGATCACGTAGCCGGGCCTGTCGGGATCGCGGGCAATGGCGGCCCAGCGGTGCTCCCCGTCCTCGTAGATGAAGGTCAGCTTTTTCATGCGCACCCCGCCAGCCGCGGTCTCACGGCGTCCAGCAATGCGACGATGCGCTCGATGGCCGCTTCGAAGTGCCGGGATACCTGCCGCAGCCGGGCGGCGAAGTCGCCGCCGTAGGCCGACTCGACCTTGGCCAGGGTGACCAGCCGGGCGCCGTGCTCGCACAAGACCCGGGAGCGATCCAGCTCCCGGCCGAAGCGGACCAGGCCCTGCCGCAACTCGGTCCGGGCCCGTGCCAGCGCCGCCCGGCCACATGCCAGGCGGGCATCCAGCGCACGGGCGCCCGCCTCGGCGCTCGACTCGCCGGCGCGGCGCAGCAGAGCGTGCAGGCGCGAGCGCTTTTGCAGCACGGCAAAGCGCTCGATGACGCCGAAGATGCGGCTGCTGAGCACCTGCATGTGGCTTTCCAGCATCGTGCTGAAGCGCCTGAGCTCCGCCGCCACCACGCCGAAGCCGGCCGCCCGGCTGCCGGACTTCTTGGCCAGCAGCATGGCGTTGAGGGCGGCGTGGTTCACCTGGCGGGCGCCCTGCACCACGCGCTTGATTTCCTCGTTGATCGCGACGAAGCGCGGCAGCATGCCTTGCGCGCCCGTCCCCTGCTCGTCCATCACCACTGCCGTCTCCTCCCGGTCATGGGCCAAGCCGCTCGCTCACGCCTCCGCGCCGACGCTGTCCACGCTCTGCTCCAGCAGGGCCAACTCCTCGACCGACAATACCTGGCCGGCATCGAGGATGATCACGAAGCGTCCGTCCACCTTGCCCATGCCGCGGATGAAGTCGGTGCGCAGCCGCGCGCCGAAGGCGGGAGCCGGCTCGATCTCCGCCGGCGCGATTTCCAGCACTTCGTTGACCGCGTCGACGATGACGCCGAGATCCTGCCGCTCTTCGCCGGCCGCCACTTCCAGGATGACGATGCAGCTGCGCTTGTGCACGGCGGTGGGCGCGCCGCCGAAGCGCACGCCGAGATCCACCACCGGCACCACGCTGCCGCGCAGGTTGATCACGCCGCGGATCCAGGCCGGCATCATCGGCACGGCGGTGAGCTGGCCGTACTCGATGATCTCCTTGATGCCCAGGATGGCCAGGGCATAGGTCTCACCCGCCAGCTGAAAGGTGAGGTACTGCTGCTCCTGCGCCGATCCGGCGCCCGGCTGTGCTGCTGCCACGAGTTCGCCCATGCCGCCCTCCTCAGAAGCGCTCGAAATCGCGCTCGTCGGCCGCGGCCGGGAGCGGCGCGGCCGCCCGGGCGACGCGCGGCGCCGCGACCGGCTTGACCGGCGACACCCGGCCGCCGCGGCCAGCATCAGCCATGCGGAAGAAACTCATGACCTGCTGCAGCTGCTCGGCCTGCCCGCTCATCTCCTCGGCGGTGGCGGCCAGCTCCTCGCTGGCCGAGGCGTTCTGCTGGGTGATCTGGCTCTGCTGGGCCATGGCGGTGTTGATCTGGCCGACGCCGGCCGACTGCTCGCTGCTGGCCGCAGCGATCTCCTGCACCAGGTCCGAGGTCTTCTGGATGCTCGGCACGATGGCGTCCAGCAGCTTGCCGGCCCGTTCCGCCAGGGCCACGCTGTTGCCGGCCAGCTCGCCGATCTCCTGGGCCGCCACTTGGCTGCGCTCGGCCAGCTTGCGCACCTCCGCTGCCACCACGGCGAAGCCGCGGCCCTGCTCGCCGGCGCGCGCCGCCTCGATGGCGGCGTTCAGGGCCAGGAGGTTGGTCTGGTAGGCGATGTCGTCGATGATGCTGATGCGCTCGGCGATCTGCTGCATGGCCGCGACGGTCTGCTGCACCGCCGTGCCGCCCTCGGCCGCCTCCTGCGCCGCCTTGGCGGCCATGCCGTCGGTCACCTTGGCGTTGTCGGTGTTCTGGTTGATGCTGGCGGTCATCTGCTCCAGGGCGGCGCTGGTCTCCTCCACGCCGGCGGCCTGCTCGCTGGCGGCTTGGCTCAGGCTCTGCGCGGTGGCGCTCACCTCGCCGGCGGCGCTGGACAGGGCATCGGCCGAGCCGCGCACCTCGGTGATGATCTGCGACAGCTTGGCCACCATGTTCTGCATGGCGCTCAGCAACTGTCCGGTCTCGTCCTTGGACGTGGCGGCGATCTGCACCGCCATGTTGCCGTCCGCCAGCTGGTTGGCCACGCCCACGGCCTCGTTCAGGGGGCGGGTGATGGAGCGGGTGACCCAGAAGCCCAGGCCGGCAGCCAGGGCCAGCGCGATGACGCCGAGCAGAACCAGGGTGTTGCGAGCGTTCTCATAAAGCGCGGTGGACTCTTGGGAAGCGCTGTCCATCAGCGACTGCTGGTAATCCACGAAGGCGTTCAGTGCTTCGAAATAGGGATTCTGCACCGGGCGCACCTGGGTCAGCAGGTAGAGCTTCGCTTCCTCAATGTTTCCTGCCCTTACCATCTCGGTGAAGCGGTCCTGCGCCACCTTATACTTGCCACGCGCTTCTTTGACCTTCTCGAACAGCGCCCTGGCCTCACCACTGGAAACGGACTTTTCGAGCTTGTCCAAGTTTTCGCCAATTTCCTTTCTTGCTTTGTCAATTCGCCCAAGCTCCTTCTGAACCTCGGCCGGGCTGGCCACCAGCATCGTGTTGCGTTGTGCCCGCGCGATCAGGCCCAACTGCTTGACCACGTCGTTGGCAATAGCGGTTTTGGGATAACGATCCGTCACCACCTGATCCAGCATGCTATTCAGGGTGGCCAACTGGCGGATGGCCATGATGCCCATGGCGAGCATCAGCAGGATCACCAGTCCGAAGCCCAACCCCAATCTCGTGCCGATTTTCATGCTCTTGAACATTTCGCTTTCCTCCCACAATTTGGTATTCGTTAATGCAGCAGGCCGCGGCCGGCGGCGCTGCGCTGCGCCTGCGCCTGCGCCGTCACCGCGCGCTGGATGATGTTGGGCACGTCAAGGATGAGCGCCACCTCGCCGCTGCCGAGGATGGTCGAACCGCTGATGCCGCGCAGGTGCTGGAAGACCTTGCCCAGCGGCTTGATCACGGTCTGGAACTCGCCCAGCAGCTCGTCCACCACCAGCCCGGCCTTGCGGCCGGCGTATTCGACCACGACGATGCTCTCGCGGCGGGTGGAGCCGGCTTCGAGAGCGAAGAGATCCCGCAGGCGCAGGAAAGGCAGCACCTCGCCGCGCAGGCTGATGTAGTCGCGGCCCCGGGCGGCCTGACGCTCCGTTTCCGACAGCTCGATGCACTCCACCACGGCATCCAGGGGCAGCACGTACGACGCCCGACCCACGCCCACCAGGAAGCCGTCGATGATGGCCAGGGTCAGCGGCAGGCGGATGCGGAAGGTGGTGCCCTCCCCTTCGCGGGTGTCCACCTCGATGCTGCCGCGCAACGCCTCGATGTTGCGCTTGACCACGTCCATGCCCACGCCGCGGCCGGACAGGTTGGTAACCTGCTCCGCCGTGGAAAAGCCGGGCTCGAAGACGAGCTTGTACACCTCGGCGTCGGCGAGCGTCTGGCCGGGCTCGATCAGCCCCTTGTCCAGGGCTTTTTTCAGGATGCGCTCGCGGCTCAACCCGCCGCCGTCGTCGGCCACTTCGATGACGATGCTGCTGGATTCATGGTAGGCGTTGAGCCGCAGCCGGCCACGCGCCGGCTTGCCGCGCGCCAGGCGCAGCTCGGCCGGCTCGATGCCATGGTCCATGGCGTTGCGCACCAGATGCATGAGCGGATCGCCGATCTTCTCGATCACCGACTTGTCGAGCTCGGTATCGCCGCCGCTGATGACGAGCTCGATGTCCTTGCCCAGCTCGCGGCTGACCTCGCGCACCACGCGCTGGAAGCGGTTGAAAGTTTCGCCGATCTGCACCATGCGCAGCCGCAGGGCGTGCTCGCGGATGTGCTCCACCAGGCGCGCCATGAGCGAGGCCGCCTCCTGCATCTCCGCATGGCCGGCGCGGCTGGCGATGAGGCTGGTGCCGGCGCCGGCGATGACCAGTTCTCCGATGAGGTCGATGAGCTGATCCAGCTTGTCGGCCTGCACGCGGATGAACTTGCTCTCCTGGGCCTTGTGCTCGCGCGTCTGCTTCTGCTTTTCCAGCGCCGCCTCGACCACCGGCGGATGCACCACCCCCTCTTCCACCAGGATCTCGCCGAGCCGGGCCTGGGGCGCGGCTTCCGTCGCAGCCCCGGCGCCCGCCCGTTGCGCCGCCAGCGCCTCCTCCAGCTCGCGGGCGGTCAGGGCGCCGCCCTGGATGAGGATCTCGCCGAGCAGCAGCTTGTCCTCCGGCAACTCCTCGATCAGGGCCAGATACTCGTCGATGCGGCTATGCGGCGGCAGGATGCGGATCTGGCAGTCGTCCTGCACGAACTCGAAGACGCGCTCGATGCTGTCCTTGTCCGCAGCGCTGTGGAAATCGATCTCGAAGCCGAGATAGCAGGACTCCGGGTCCATGTCGGCGGCCGGCGGCAGGGCATCTGGCAAGGTGGTGAGGTTGACGATCTCGCCCAGGGTGGCGAGATAGCGGATGAAGGACAGCGGATCCATGCCGTTGCGCAGCACGTCGCGGCCGAAACGCAGGGAGATGTGCCAGTTGTCCGTCGCCACGGTCCGGCCGACGACTTCCACCGGCGCAGGGGTCACCGGGGCCGGCGGCGTGCCGGCGCCCGCCGCCGGTCCTTGGGCGTGGGTCCGCAGCCGGGCGAGCAGGGCCTCTCCATGCGCGTGCATGTCGTCATCCGGCCCGCTGCCGGCCACGGCCTGATCGATCAGGGCGCCGGCATGGTCGCGGCAGGCCAGCAGCACGGCGCTCAAATCGGCGTTCAAAGTGATCAAGCCGTCGCGCAGCTGCTCCAGCACGCTCTCGACCACATGGGTGAAGGCCACCACTTGGTCAAAGCCGAAGAGCCCGGCCGAGCCCTTGATGGTGTGCGCCGCCCGAAAGAGGGCGTGCACGGCTTCCAGGTCGTCGGGCCGGGTCTCCAGATGCAGCAGCGCATTCTCCATTTCCTGGAGCAGTTCGCTGCTTTCGACGATAAAGGTTTCTTGGGCCTGTGCCAGGTCCACGCTGCTTCCTCCCGGAAATGCGCGATTTCCGTCTTATGCTTGTTGTGCCGGGATGACGAGGGGATCGCCGAAATAGGCGGCCAGGTTGCAGAGCTCCAGCACCTCCAGGGTGGCTGGACTGTGGGCCACCAGCCGCAGGGCCTTGTCCCGCCGGGCGGCCTCCCGCTTGAGCAGCAGCAAGAGTTGCAGGCCAGCGCCGTCCAGCTCGCTCACCCCGGCCAGACTGACCTCCAACTCGGCGCAGTCCGCGAGCGGCTGCAGCAGCGCGTCCTTCAGCGCCGCCGCCGTGTAGATGCTCATCTCGCCGTCGATGCCCAGCCGGCAGATGTCGTTTTCCTTGTCGATGCTCACCGCCACCGCACACCCCCGGCCCGATTCAGGGCATGATCAGCTTGGAGACGGCGGCCAGCATCTGCGCAGGCTGGAAAGGCTTGACCACCCAGGCCTTGGCTCCGGCCGCCTGGCCCTCCTGCTTCTTGCTCTCCTGGGACTCGGTGGTCAGCATGATCACGGGCGTGAACTTGTAGCTCGGCAACTGCTTGACTTCCTTGACGAAGCTGATGCCGTCCATGTTGGGCATGTTCACGTCGCTGATGATGAGATGCACCTTCTGGCCGTTGAGCTTGCCGAGCGCATCCTTGCCGTCGGCGGCCTCGATCACATCGTAGCCGGCACCCTTGAGGGCGATGCCGACCACTTGGCGAATGGACGCGGAGTCGTCCACGATCATGACGGTTTTGGCCATGTATTCCTCCCTGTGTCGTTCTAGAAAAAGGTGATGTCCGAGTCGGACGCGGCCTGGGCCTGCTGGCCGCGATGGTTCATGCGCTGCTCGATCATGGCGTAGCCCGCCTCCATCTCCCGCAGCCAGGCGCCCACGTCGATCGGCACCGGGGCGCGGCCGCCGGCGCGCGCCCGGGCCGCTTCCTGCAGGCGTTCGTGCAAATCGTCCATGCTGTTGCGCACGTGGGTCAGGATCTGGCTGATGCGATCCTGAAACTGCAGCGAGACCAGCACGTCGGAAATCTCGTCGCGGATGCCCGCGCTCTCCCGCTGCATGAGGTCGGCCGACGCCGACAGGCCGGCGGTGACTTCCTGGAACCGGGCGAGGATGCGCTGAATGGCGGCCTCGGAGTCCAGCACCGCCTGCTCGTGCCGGGCGGAATGATCGTCGGCGGCCTGCACGGCGGCATGCATGGCCGCGCCGATGACCGCCACCTTCTCGCTGATGCGCTTGCCGGTTTCGGCGGACAGGGTGGACAGCTTGCGCACCTCGTCCGAAACCACGGCGAAGCCGCGCCCGTACTCGCCGGCGCGCGCCGCCTCGATGGCGGCATTGAGCGCCAGGAGATTGGTCTGCCCGGCGATCTCGCCCACCTCCACCGCCATGCCTTGGAGCTCGCCCACCAGGCCGGCCAGCTTGTGGGTCTCGGCCAGCATGCTGTTCTTCACTTCCACCGCCAGCTTCAGGGCATCGACGATGGCGGCGAGCTCGATCTCGCTCTCGCTGAAGGCGGCGCTGGCGCCTCCCTGTCCGCCGATGCCGCCCGCCGCCTGCTGCGAGGCCGCCACCGACGCCTCCAGCTTGTCGATGATGCCGGCGAAGCGCCCCATCAGCGCCATGATGGCGTCCTCCGTCTGCACCCGGGCGGTGTCGATCTGGCGGCACCAGATGGGCAGAGCCGCATTGCAGCCCTCCTCCAGGCCCGCCACTTGGCACTCGACAGCCGTCGTCGCCTGGGCTTGCTCCAGGGCGGCACGCGTCCGCGACATGGCAGTGCGCAACGCGGCCCGATGCCGGGCCAGCGCCCACCAGGCCGCGCCAACGCCCAGGATCAGCAGGGCCGCGCCCATGAGCAGCTGCTGCAGCCCAAAGCCGGCGGCGGCCAGCAACATCGCGCTGCCTGGCACGGCAACGGCCAGGGGGGCCAGCCACAGGGCGGACGAATTGGCCAAGCCCGGTGTCAGCTCGTTCATGCTTCCTCCAAACATCGTCTTTTAAATATATTTTTAAATTCTGATAACCATGCGCAGCCGAAGACGTGAGAACAGCGTGGCGCGCAGGCGTCCGGCCGTCCGCTGCCACGCGGCAATGACACGATATGCCGCCGACGGCGCAAGATCCGGGCAAAACTCATGGGGGTGGCCGCAAAGGGCCGGGAGGAAAGACGGGGAGGACAGATGAGACCAAGCGTGACATCTGGCGACCCCGCTATCCTAGGACTGCGTCCCGTAGACCGGAAGCTTTGCGTCCCCACCTTTCGATGGGTTTGCCTTTATCAGTGTATTCTCATTTAGTTTAAAGCAGCGGGATTGTCCAGGTCCAGAGCGAAGGTGTTCGCATCCCGGCGACCAGGACGCGTCTCCAGCCGCGAACGCTCGTATGCGGGCGGGAAGAACGCGGCAAGACCGCATCGATCGCGAGCAAGCTCGCTCCTACAACCCGAGCCCGACCTTTGCACTGGCCTGTGGTGCATCGGGTGGGTGCTGCAATACCGGCAGTTCATCCTACACCTTTGCACTGGCCTGTGGGAACGGGCTTGCCCGCGATCGAGGCTACGCTACTCTTTCCCGGCCGGTTGCCGCACGTGGTCGAGCAGCGCCGCGCAATCGTGGTTCTTGCCTTCGGGAGTGTCGACCAGCGGCACCAGCGCCGCGATGGGACTCAAGAGCGCGCCGAGAGCGATGGCCGCCGCGCCGCGGGCGGCGATGGCGGTCTTGTCCACGCCGACATCCGGCTTGCGGAAAGGCCCCTTGATGTATAGGGGCGCGCGGGCGCTGACGAAGCTCACCTGCTTCGGCTGGGTGCGCAGCGTCAGATTCAGGTGCTCCCTGCGCAAATCCACAGTGCCCTGCCCGACCACGTTGGTGGCGGTGGTGTCGATCAGGAAGGTGTCGGTGCGCATGACGCCGTCTTTCACCTTGAAATCCGCCACCGCGCAGCGGATGCGCGCCTTCTCGTCGCCCCCGAGCAGGTACATCAAGGCCTGGTCGCCATGGATCTGGGCCAAAGCCAGCAACAGCTCGCTGGTCGCCCCCCCGTTCATGGCCAGACCGATGTTGCCGTCGGCCGCCGCCGCCATATCGGCGAAGGAGTTGCCGGTGGTGACGAATTTCGCCCGTCCGCCGAACTGTCCCACGCTGGTCTTGCTGAGATTGAACGTGGGAAAGAGCCGACGCAGGTGGATGCCGCGTACGGTCGCATCGACATTGGTGGCGATGACCGGCTTGCGGGCGTCGAGAGAAATGGTGGACACCACGTTGCCGCCGGCCACGCCGAAGTTCAGCGGCTTGAGGGTGAGCCTGCCGTCTTTCAGGATCAGGTTCGCACTGATGTCGTCCAGGGGCAGCTTGGCGGTCTTGATATGCTTGCCGCGGAACTTCACGTCCGCGTCCGCCGCGCGCAGCCGGGTCAGATTGAAGGGCTTGTCGGGAAAGATGCGTCCGCGGCGCGCATCGCGGGCCGCCTCCTGCTTCTGCTCGGGCGAGGCCGTTTCGCCCGGACCGGTCTTGGGATGGCCGCCGATGAAGCCGGCCAGATCGTCGTAATCCAGGTTCTCGGATACCAGATTGCCGCGCATGAAGGGTTTGTCGCCGCCATTGTCCACCGAGAAGTCGCCGGACAGGTCGCTGTCGCCCACCGTGCCGCGGAAATCATTGAAGCGCCACACCTGCCCCTGGCGGTCCAGATGGCCCACCAGGGTATACGGCGGCGTGCTGGGGATGGGCGTGCCGATGATCGGATACAGCTTCGCCAGATCCTCGCCGCGCAGGGCCAGATTGAGGTTGATGCCACGCAAGCGGATGGGGTCGGTGAGGGTGCCGCGCGCCTCCGCCCGGCTGCCGCCGATGCGTGCCTTGACCTCCAGCGGATAGGGATCGTTGGGCCGGCGCAGGGACAGCAGGGAGCCGCCCCGCCCGGTCAGGGAAAAGGGCTCGTCCTTGAAGCGCCCGTCCCCGCTGACGATGATGGCCGCCTCGCCGCCGGCCGCCGGCGGCGGCACGGTGGAGATGTTCAGGCGGATGCTGGCGTCGAGGGCAGGGTCGCGATAGGCGAGCACGCCGTCGCGGATGTTCAGCTGACCGATGCGCGGCGGCTCGCCGCCCTTGGCGCCGGGCTTGCCGAGATCCCAGTTGCGCTGGCCGCTGGGGCCTTTTTCCAGCAGGATGTCCGGCCGGGTCAGGCTCAGCTCCGGGATGAGCACATGGCCCTTCAGCAATTGCCAAAGGTCGATGCGGAACTCCAGCAGATCGATGTCCGCCATGTCGGGCCGGCTGCCCCAGGAGGCATTGCCCATGACGATGTCGTGCATGCGGATGGTGGGCGTCATGGACAGCTTGACGTCCAGATCGCCACGGATGGCAAAGGGCCGACCGGTGCGCTCGCTGACCTGGTGGGACACGAAGCCGCGCAGCATGTTCCAGTCGAACAGCGCCACCCCGAGCGCGATGAGCGCGGCCAGGACGGCGACGCCGATCCCGATTCGCTTTGCCTTGCCTTCAAGCTGCATCTCCGCCTCCGCAAACGGCCGTCCGTGGCTGGGCTGCGTCATTTTGCTTTTTTGACTGGAACGGCGGGATTTAGTTACCCAAAGCCCGACTTTCGGCAGAGTAGACAGCCGGGACGGCGGCAGAAAACGCTTGCGGCGGGGAGAAACGGCAAAGTTGCCGGCGGGCGGGACGCCGTGGCGGAAAAGCGGAGCCAGCGGAACGCGCTACCCTGCCGAAAAAATAAACGGGCACGGATCAAGCATCATCCGCACCCGCCCCCAAGGAGCCTGGAAAACCGGCCGCAGCCGGCGTCGCTATGATTCTTCGATTTCGATGGCACGGCCCTTGGCCCCTTCCACTTTGGGCAGGGTCACTTCAAGGATGCCGTTCCTGAACTTCGCCTTGACCTGCTCGACATCCACCTCGGCGGGCAGTTGCACGGTGCGCAGGAATTCGCCGTAGCTCACCTCGTGGCGGTAATAGGTACCTTTTTCCTCTTCGTCCTCGCGCCGGCTGTGGCCGCGGATGGTCAGCGAGCTGTCGTGGATGGAAACGTCCAGGTCATCCTTCTCCACGCCCGGCACTTCGGCACGCACCACGATTTCCTTGTCCCGGTCGAGCACATCGACGTTGGGCATGCGAAAGCCGCCGGACGCCGTTTCCCGCATGCCGGGCATCCACGGGCGCATCCAGCCGCGCCAGGGCATGCGCTCCCACATCTGTTCCATCATCCGTTCCATGTCATCCATCATCGCCGGCATCGCACCGCGCTTGGCCAGCGACTTTTCCTTGTCCTCTTTCGCCATGATTCGGTCTCCCGATGTGCAGCCGCCGTTACCTGACAAGCCTCAGTGCAGCGGCGACTTGCCGCTGCTGCGCAACAGCTCGTCCACCTGGGACTCCGCCGCCAGCCAGTCCTCCACCGCCAGATCACCCGCGAAGCCGCGCTGCTCGGCCCGGAAATAGGCCGCCTCGGCAATCATGCGCTCGCGTTCCTCCGAGGAGACCACGGCATCCAGATCGACGACAGGCCGCTGCGCCTCGCCATTGGGTGCATTGCTCGGCAGCGGAGCCGCCTGCTCCACGGGGGAGGCCGCCGTCTTCTTGCGGGATCTGGGCGCCTTGGCGGGCGGAGTGCTCTTCGGTTCGGCCATGACAAAACTCCTGACTTGAGAGGTGGGGACTCCAAAAACAGGCACGCATGTGTTCGTCGCCACGCGCTGTTTGCGGCTCATATTAGCAAGCCTGGGTTACATTCGGATTAAGACCTTGGTCGGACGGGGTACGCGGCGGGACCTGCGACAATCCGGAAGGACAGCCGCCAGAGCACAGGAACCGCTCGATCCGCCGCGAGGGAACATGGACGACGAAGCGCAGGCCAGCAGCCAAGCCGCCCTGAGAACCTTCTTCCAGCTGGCGGCACGCTGGAATCTGAGCCGCAGCCAGGGCATGCGGCTGCTCGGCGTGGACGCGGAGGCCACCTACAACGCCTGGAAGCAGGGCCGGGTCACCCACATTCCCGAGGCGACCCGGGTACGGCTGGAGATCCTCGCCGACATCCACGAAGCACTGCGCGTGCTCTATGGGCGCTATCGCGACACCTTCTACCCACGGGTGCTGAAGCCCGCCGACCATCCCCTGCTGGGCGGGCGCAAGGCGCTGGATTTGCTGCTCTCCGGGGAACTGGCGGACCTGCAGCGGCTGCAGCGCTATCTGCACGCCCTGCGCGACGAGGCGTAAGCCCCGCTTCCCGCCCGCCGCTGTCATCAAAGTGCAACATGCCTGTGCTATCTAGAAGCGCTCCACTTTCAACCGTTCAGGACAGGGGGCGCGAGATGGACAGGCGAAGATTCCTCAAGGCGATGCTGGCGACCGGCTCCACCGCCTGGCTGGTGGGGTGCTATTCCGATGGCGTGACGCAAAGCAGCTACGGCAACCCCGTGAGCTTTCAGAGCACGGGCCAGGCGGCCGGCCTGCTGAATGCGGATCTCCTGGCAGAGGACTTCCAGATCGACCCGGCCATCGACCCGAATCCCATCTTCAGCCTCAGTGTCGCCTCCGGCGATCCGCGACCCCACGGCATCGTGCTGTGGACGCGGGTGGACCCGCAGGCCATGGCCAATCCGCAGAAGCCCGGCACGGTGGCCTTCGAGATCGCCACCGATCCGGGTTTCGCGCGCAACAGCGTGCGCGTGCGCGGCTTGGCGCAATTGGACCCCGCCCGCGACTACACGGTCAAGCTGCCCATCGAGCACGACGCGCTGGCACCCTTCCAGCATTACTACTACCGCTTCATCTATCAAAAGGCCGCCAGCCGCACCGGCCGCTTCAAGACCCTGCCGGCGCCCGATGCCGCCGTGGAGCGGGTCAGCTTCGCCTTCGCCTCCTGCCAGGACTACTCCAACGGCTACTACACGGCTCTGGCGCACCTGGCCCGGGAATCCGTCGATTTCATCGTCTTCCTGGGCGACTACATCTACGAAACGGTGAGCGATCCGAGCTTCCAGGGCGCCCAGGTGCGCCCGGTCCCGCCGCTGCCCAGCGGCCAGACCGCCGCGGCCGACCTGGCGGATTACCGGCATCTGTACCGGGTCTACAAGGCCGACCCCAACGCGCAGGCGCTGCACGAGCAGTTCACCTTCATCCAGCTCTGGGACGACCACGAGTTCGCCAACGACTGCCACCAGGACTACCATCCCGACAACAATCCGAGCCCCGAGACGCCCACGCCGGCGCTGCGCCAGGCAGCCAATCAGGCCTGGTCCGAGTACGGTCTGGCGGATGTGTCCTTCGACCCCCAGCGCCCGCCGCTGGAGTCCATTCGCACCTACCGCAGCTTCCGCTTCGGCCAGCTCATGGAACTGGTGGCCACCGACGAGCGCCTGTACCGGGATGGGCCGGTGTGCGGCAACGACACCCTGCAACGCTACCTGAGCCTGCGCTGCGCCGCCGCCGAGAGCCCGGCCCGCACCATGCTCGGCGCCAGCCAGCGCGACTGGTTCCTGGACACCATGCGCCAGAGCACCGCCACCTGGAAGCTGTGGGCCAACGAAGTCACCCTGATGCAGATGCGGGTGCTGGCCGGCTTCGTGAATCTGGACCAGTGGGACGGCTACCCGGCCGAGCGCGCCAACCTGCTCTCCTCGCTGGCCCTGAGCGGGGTGAAGAACCTGGTCGCCATCACCGGCGACATCCACAGCTTCATCGCCGGTTATCTCAAGACCGACTTCGACGATCTGTCCGCGCCGGTCGGCGTGGAGCTGGTGGTGGGCTCCGTCACCTCCGCCAACCTGCTGGAGCTGGCCGCCTCCCAGGTGCCGCTGCCCAGCGCACCGCTGCCGCTGCCCATCCCCACCCCCGCCGGCATGAGCGTCGAGAGCGTGCTCATGGCCAGCAATCCGCACATGCGCTACTTCAACTCCTCCACGCATGGCTACTGCCTCATGGAAGTGCGTCCCGAAGCGGCCACCTGCGTCATGAAGGCCGTCAGCACCATCCGCGAGCCGCAGGCCACCGTGAGTACCCTGAGGACTTTCGTGATCCCGCGGGATCGGGTGGAACTCGTTCCCGTTTAGCGCCCCGCCCTCAGCCGCTTGCGCCTGGGCGCGGGCGGCGCGCATCCGACCAAGGGCGGACGGACCCGCCCTGCGTCCGTGCTAATCTTTATATCGGTTTAGAAGCTGACTATAACTCGTTGGTTTGAAACGCCTCCGCAGTTATCCGCCGCCAGCGGACCGGGCCGTCCCTCCACGCTGGATGCCGGGTTGCAGCGACTCTCGCGGCGACCTTGCCTATCAGCGGAATCAGGCCTAATTGCTCTTCAGACAGCTTGAGCCTTACGGTGGATTCCAACGCCACTCTTCGGGACTACGCTGTAGTCTTAAGTCAGGCGCGGAAACCGGCGGCACGCTCCCATCCCGGCGCGCTCCCGCTCGCCAGCCGGCCACCGTCACGCCATCTCCAACGCCCGTCGGGGCCGATGGCGTGCCTGGCAGCAGTCTGTTCTGGCTCGTTCTTTCTCACTTTTCTCCACGCCAGCCTTGAGGAATCGCAGCGGTCCTGCTGCATCCCCGCTGGCGTTTGGGCGGGCCCCAGGTCCGCATTTCGTACCCATTGTCCACCGCCCCCGTATCCTATAATCCAACAATAAGCGGGCCCAAGAAGGTAGCTTATGACCAACATGATTATTGATCGCAGGCAAAATGGTCCCGGCAAAAGCGTGGACAACCGCCGCCGCTTCATCCGCCGCTACAAGGAGGCCATCGAAAAGGCCGTGGTGGATCTGGTGGACCAGAAGTCCATCACGGACATGGGCAACGGCGGCAAGGTTCGCATTCCCCGGAAGCTGCTGGACGAGCCCACTTTCCGCCATGCCAAGGGCGGCTTGCACGAAGGCGTGCTGCCCGGCAACCGCGAGTACACGACCGGCGACCGCATCCCGCGGCCCGACGGGGGCGGCGGCCGGGGCGGCGGCGCCTCCGACGAGACCGGCGGCGAGGACGATTTCGTCTTCGAGCTGAACCGCGACGAATTCCTGCATTTTCTCTTCGCCGGACTGGCCCTGCCGGCCATGGTGAAGAAGAAGCTCGCCAGCATCGAGGAGTGGAAGCCCAAGCGCGCCGGCTGGTCCACCAGCGGCATTCCCTCGCAGATGGACGTGGTGCGCACGCTGCGCCAATCCATGGGGCGGCACATCGCCCTGACCAGCAAGGAGCGCCGGCGATTGGCGGAGCTGACCGCCGAGGGCCGGACCGACGAGCCGCTGGAGGACGGCGCGCAAGCGGCCGTGGCCGAGGAGATCCACGCGCTGCGGACGCGGATCGCGCGGGTGCCCTTCCTGGACCCGGTGGACCTGCGCTACCACAACCGCGTGAAGATGCCGGTGCCGACCACCAAGGCCGTGGTCTTCAACATCATGGACGTCTCCGGCTCCATGGGCCAGCACGAGAAGGACATGGCCAAGCGCTTCTTCGCCCTGCTCTACCTCTTCCTGCAGCGGCGCTACGACCGGATCGACGTGGTCTTCATCCGCCACCACGCCATCGCCCAGGAAGTGGACGAGAACGAATTCTTCTACAGCACGAGCAGCGGCGGCACCATCGTCTCCAGCGCGCTCAGCCTCACCCGCCGCATCCTGGAGGAGCGCTACAACGCGGACTGGAACGTCTACGTCTGCCAGGCCACCGACGGCGACAACTTCATCCAGGACAACGAGACCAGCATCCGCCTGCTGCGCGATCTGTTGCCGCGGGTGCAGTACTACGCCTATGTGGAGATCGGCGGCAAGGCCCTGAGCGATCTGTGGACCCCCTACGCGCGGGTGGCGGAGGAGTTCAAGCATCTGCAGATGAAGCAAGTGGAAGGACCGGAGGACATCTATCCGGTCTTCCGCGAGCTCTTCAGTCCGGAGGCCGCATGAAGTATCCCTTTGAAAGCGGCGACTGGAGCTTCGAGCAGCTGGAGCTGGCCCTGTCCATCCTCGGCGAGATCGCCGCGGAATACGGCCTGGACACCTACCCCAACCAGTTGGAGGTCATCAGCGCCGAGCAGATGATCGATGCCTACACCTCGGTCGGCATGCCGATCCACTACGGCCACTGGAGCTACGGCAAGGAATTCATCCGCACGCTGCAGTCCTACCGCCGCGGCGAGATGGGCCTGGCCTACGAGATGGTCATCAACAGCAACCCGTGCATCTCCTACCTGATGGAGGAGAACACCATGGTGCTGCAGACCCTGGTCATCGCCCACGCCGCCTTCGGCCACAACGCCTTTTTCAAGAACAACTACCTGTTCCAGATGTGGACCGATGCCGAAGGCATCGTCGACTACCTGCTCTTCGCCCGCAACTACATCCGCCGTTGCGAGGAAAAGTACGGCGAACGGCGGGTGGAGTATCTGCTCGATGCCTGCCACGCCCTATCCGCCTACGGCGTGGACCGCTACAAGAAGCCCAAGCCCCTGTCCGCCGAGGAGGAGGAGCGGCGCGCCCTGGAGCGCCTGGAGTTCCAGCGCGAGGGCTACGACGAGGTGTGGCGCACCGTGCCCATCGCCGACACGCCGGCCGCCAAGCGCAGCCAGGAGGCGCCCGAGGAGAACATCCTCTACTTCTTCGAAAAGAAGGGCGTGAAGCTGCAGCCCTGGGAGCGGGAAATCATCCGCATCGTGCGCAAGCTGCAGCAGTATTTCTATCCGCAGAGCCAGACCAAGGTCAGCAACGAGGGCTACGCCACCTTCTGGCATTACACCCTGGTCAACGCCCTCTACGACCGCGGCCTGGTGAGCGACAAGTTCATGCTGGAGTTCCTCAAGCATCACGCCAACGTGATCTTCCAGCCCGGCTACGACGACCCGCGCTACAGCGGCCTGAACCCCTACAAGCTGGGTTTCTCGATCTACTCGGACATCCGCCGCATCTGCGAGGAGCCCACCGAGGAGGACGCCCGCTGGTTCCCGGATCTCGTCGGCCGCAACTGGGTGGAAGCCGTGCACGGCGCCATGCGCGATTACCGGGACGACAGCTTCATCGCCCAGTTCCTGAGCCCCAAGGTCATGCGCGACCTGCGGCTCTTCGTGGTGGTGGACGACGAGCGGGAGGACGAGATCGAGATCGGCGCCATCCACGACGAGCGCGGCTACCGCGGCGTGCGCGAGAAGCTGAGCCAGCTCTATACCCGCCACAACTTCGTGCCGGACATCCAGATCCAGTCCGCCAACCTGGACAGCGACCGGGTGCTGACCCTGCGGCACACCCCCTACCAGCGCCGTCCGCTGGACGAGGCGCAGGCGCGCGACACCCTGGAATACCTGGCCAACCTGTGGGGCTTTCCGGTGATCCTGGAAACGGTCGAGGACGGCGAACCCACCCTATGGATGAGCATGGATCCGGCGGAAGCCCCGGAATGGTGAAAGGAGGCAGCCAGTGCAGGCCGCCTGGCTGCGAGCAGGCAGCGAGAGGTAGCAAAAGATCAGCGAAGTCAGTGCCATAGCGTCATTGTTCAAAGCGCAGAACCGGCTCCTTATTTGCCCGCCGCGGGCGGGACGCGTCATGGAGATAGTCAGCATGCAAACCCTACTGAGCAGCGTAAAACGCAAGTATTCCGAACCCGAGGAAAGCTACACCATCGAAGAGTTTCTGGACCTCTGCAAGGAGGATCCGTCCGCCTACATGACGCCGGCCGAGCGGCTGCTGCAGGCCATCGGCGAACCGGAACTGCTGGACACCAAGCACGATCCGCGCCTGAGCCGCATCTTTTCCAACAAGGTGATCAAGGTCTATCCGGCCTTCCGCGAGTTCTACGGCATGGAAGCGGCGGTGGAGCAGATCGTGAGCTTCTTCAAGCATGCCGCCCAAGGCCTGGAGGAGCGCAAGCAGATCCTGTACCTGCTCGGCCCGGTCGGCGGCGGCAAGTCGTCCCTGGCGGAAAAGCTCAAGCGCCTGATGGAGATGGTGCCTTTCTACGCCATCAAGGGCTCGCCGGTCTTCGACGACCCGCTCGGCCTCTTCGACCCGGAGCACGACGGCGAATACCTGGAGCAGGAATACGGCATTCCGCGCCGCTATCTCACCGGCATCGTGTCGCCCTGGCTGATCAAGCGCATCCGCGAGAACAAGGGCGACATCAGCAAGCTGCGGGTGGTGCGGCTCTATCCCTCCATCCAGCATCAAACCGCCATCGCCAAGACCGAGCCCGGCGACGACAACAACCAGGACATCTCCGCCCTGGTCGGCAAGGTGGACATCCGCAAGCTGGCCGACTTCTCCCAGGACGACCCGGACGCCTACAGCTTCTCCGGCGCCCTGTGCAAGGGCAATCGCGGCATCATGGAGTTCGTGGAGATGTTCAAGGCGCCCTTGAAGGTCCTGCACCCGCTCTTGACCGCCACCCAGGAGGGCAACTACAACGGCACCGAGTCCATGAGCGGCATTCCGTTCCAGGGCATCCTCCTGGCCCACTCCAACGAAAGCGAGTGGCTGCAGTTCCGCAACAACAAGGCCAACGAGGCGTTCCTGGACCGCGTCTACACCATCAAGGTGCCCTACTGCCTGCGGGTGGACGAAGAGATCAAGATCTACGAGAAGATGCTGCACAATTCCTCGCTGGCCGCCTCCCCCTGCGCGCCGGGCACGCTGCGCATGCTGGCCGAGTTTTCGGTGATGACGCGCCTGGTCAAGCCGGAAAACAGCTCGCTCTACAGCAAGATGCGCGTCTACAACGGCGAGAACATCAAGGAGACCGATCCGCGCGCCAAGTCGGTGGCCGAGTACCGCGAGCAGGCGGGGGTGAACGAGGGCATGAGCGGCATCAGCACCCGCTTCGCCTTCAAGGTGCTGTCCAAGGTCTTCAATTACGATCCGACCGAGGTGGCGGCCAACCCCATCCACCTGATGCTGATCCTGGAGCAGGAGATCATCCGCGAGCAGTTCACCGAGGAGACCCAGAGCCGCTACCTGGAAATCCTCAAGGAGCTGCAGCAGCGCTACGTGGAGTTCATCGCCCACGAGATCCAGACCGCCTACCTGGAGAGCTACTCCGATTACGGTCAGAACCTCTTCGACCGCTACGTGCTCTACGCCGACTACTGGATGCAGGACAACGAGTTCCGCGATCCGGACACCGGCCAGATCTACGACCGCGCGGCCCTGAACGCCGAGCTGGAGAAGATCGAGAAGCCGGCGGGCATCGCCAACCCGAAGGACTTCCGCAACGAGATCGTCAACTTCAGCCTGCGCTACCGGGCCAACAACGGCGGCCGCAACCCGCGCTGGGACTCCTACGAGAAGATCAAGACCGTGCTGGAAAAGCGCATGTTCGCCAATACCGAGGAGATCCTGCCGGTGATCAGCTTCACCAGCAAGGGCAGCCAGGACGAGCAGAAGAAGCACGATGCCTTCGTGGAGCGCATGCAGGAGCGTGGCTACACGCCCAAGCAGGTGCACCTGGTGGTGGACTGGTTCATGCGGGTGCGCAAGAGCTCCTGAGGCCTCGCCGCAGCAACCGAGACACAGGCGCCTGCGGGCGCCTGTTTTTTGGCAATCAGACTCGCGCCGGGCGCGCCCGCAGGTCCGGCCCGCTAGAGTACCGCTTCCGAGCCTGTCACAGGGATCACATGGAAAACGCCCTGGTCACCATCGAGCAGATATTGGCGCAGATGAACCGGGAGCCCTTCACGGAAGACGGGCGTCTGGTGCGCCGGCTCCTATGCGCCCTGCGACCGCGCGATCCGCGGGACGTGGGCGCGGCCGCGGTGCTGCTCGAAGCCTTGACCGCGCTGCTGCAGCGGCGCCCGGATTACGCCGAGGCCCTGCGCCGCCATGTGATCGCCCTGCTGCTGGCCAAGAATTTCTTCCGCCTGCTGCTGGACTCGGGCATCCTGTCCGAGCGGGGCTTCGGCAAGGAGCTCTCCCGCCGACTGCGCTTCCGCCTCCTGCCGCTGCCGCCCAATCCCAACTCGCTGCGCGACTGGACCGACCGGGTCTTCCTGCCCAAGGACCATGCCTGGATCGAAGGCATCGATCCCGGTCTCTGGGAACGGCTGCTGGCGGCCCTGCACTTCGAGCGGATCAGCGGCGAGGACAAGGCCGAACTCGTGCAGCGGATGGAAACCGTGGTAGTCGCCCTGTCCCACCAGATCGCCGCCGGCGGGCTGAATCCGGAACTGCTGCGCCTGGATCCCAGCCTCGACGAGTACGACTCGCCCTTTCTCGCCCAGTACGAGGAAATCAACGCCTGGCTGCGCGGGCGCACGGCTCCGGACGCCGACGCCAGCCACGCCCGCGTCCTGCTCGCTCAATGCGCGGAAGTGCTCGACAAGATCCGCCGTCGCGCCCACACGGCCGGCACCAGCGTGGAGCTGACCTACGCCGCCATCCGTCTCGAGCAGCAAATCCAGCGCCTGGAGGACCTGCTCACCCTGCTGGAAGCGCCCGGCATCGGGCAGCAACTGCCGATCCTGGCGAAGCTCCTGGCCGGCATCCTCGCCGGCGCGGCCCAGCGCTACAGCCCCAAGGCGCTCATGGCCGCCACCACCGGGCGGCTCGCCTACCAGATCACCCAGCACGTGGCCCACACCGGCCAGCACTACGTGGCGGAGAGTCCGCGCGAGCACTGGACCATGTTCCTGGCGGCGGCCGGCGCCGGTCCCATCATCGCCCTGATGGCGCTCCTCAAGATCCGCCTCCAGGACATGCACTATGCGCCCCTGTCGGAACTGGCGCTGGTCAGTCTCGATTACGCGCTGGGTTTCGTCATCATCTACATGCTGCATTTCACGGTCGCCACCAAGCAGCCAGCCATGACCGCCACCTTCATGGTCAATGCCCTGCAGCAGATCCGCAACAGCCAGCAGGAGCGGCGCATGCTGGTCTGCTTCGTCGGCCGGGTCTTCAAGTCGCAGATGATGTCCATCCTGGGCAACCTCTTTCTCGCCTTCGGCACGGCCTTCGCCCTGGCCTACGCCGCCCGGGAGGCGCTGGGCTGGCGGCTGGTGGAACCCGCCAAGGCGCTGCAGCTCCTGCAGGACGTGCAGCCCTTCACGTCCCTGGCGCTGTTCTACGCCGGGGTGGCGGGCGTCGGCCTCTTTCTATCGGGCGTGGTGTCGGGCTACTACGACAACAAGGCGGTCTATGAGCAGGTGAGCGAACGCCTGGCCCGACTGCGCTGGGCGGCGCGGGTGTTCGGACCGGGCCGTTGGCGCCGGATGAGCGAGTATGCCGGCGACCATCTCGGCGGCATCATGGGCAACGCCTTCTTCGGGCTCTATCTCGGCCTCTTCGGCGCGCTCGGCAAGCTGACCGGGCTGCCGCTGGACATCCGGCACATCGCCTTTTCCGCCGCCAATACCGCCTATGCCTGGCAGAGCCTGAACTTCCACGCAGTCAACCACACCCTGGCGCTGGCCTTGGCCGGCGTGCTGCTGATCGGCTTCGCCAATCTCATGGTGAGCTTCGGGCTGGCCTTTTACGTGGCTTTGCGGGCGACCCGCACCCCGCCGCGCCGTGCCGCCCAGCAGTTGGGGCGCGCTCTGCTCGCCCTGCTGGCCGCCCCCCTGCGGCTGCTCACCCTGCGCGGAGATCGCTGCGACCAGGCGCGCCTGGAGAAGGCGATCGAGGCCCAGGAATCCGCCCATCAGTAGGATGCGGCCGCTGTGCCGCTCAGGAGGCGGCGAGCAGCGGCTGCAGCACCGGATGACCCGCCGCCGCCCAGGCATGCATGCCGCCCGCCATGCTCACGGCCGTGTGACAGCCGAGTTCATGCAGCAGCTCAATGGCCGCCAGACTGCGGCTGCCGGAGCGGCACACGCAGAGCAGGAACACGCCCTGCTCGCTCAGCCGGCGCAGCTCGGCCAGCACGCCGGGCACGCGCTCCAGCCCGTCGGCGCATTCCTCGGCTTCCTCGGCCGTCAGCGGCCGCTTGGCAAAGGCTTTGAGCGCATACAGCGGCAGCCGCTCGGCCTGCCCAATGACGGGCGAGCACTCCAGCTCCCAAGGCTGACGTACGTCGACCACCACGCCCAGACCGGCGCCGATCAGGTCCGCCGCCGTGGCGATGCTGATCTCGGGCCGCTGCAAAGCCGGGTTGAAGGCATCTTGGACTGCAGCTTGGCGCATCTCAATTCTCCGTGTCGTTTCGCTGAAATTGTCAGTGCGCTGCAGCCTAGCAGAACTTTTTTGCAAAAAAATGACAGTGGCGCATCAGATGGCCAGCAGCAGCACGGCGTAAGCGCCGGCGCCCAGGAGAAAGGCGGAAAAGCGGCTGCGCCGTTCCTCGGGCAGTTCCTCCTTGAGCACGTTGAGGATCACGCCGCCGGCCAGGAAGGCCACCAGCACCACCAAGGCCAGATCGGAAATCACCGTGGCGCGCCCCAGCGCCCAGCCCGCCACGATGGCGGCGGCCAGGATCCAGCGCCCTACCCGGGTATAGGCCGCCTTGTGGTCCTCGCGCAGGCCGAAGTCGGTGACCACGAAGTGCAGGGCCATGGCCACGGTAAAGAGCACCAGGCTGATGACGCCCGGTTGCTCGCGATGCACCAGCAGATAGCCGACCAAGCCGTTGTACAAGGCGAAGGAGGCCATGTGCAGCCAGAACACCTGCGGGCTGGTGGCGTCCGCCGCGCCGGCGCTGCGCTGGGCGTGGCGCGAGGATTTGGCCAGCCGCTCGAGGCCGTAGAAGGTGATCAGGCCGACGAGGGCGATGAGATAAGCATGGCTTTCCATGAAGCGGAGCACGCCCAGCCGCCGGAACACCTCCTGTCCCCGATCCAATTCCGGCAGCAGGTGCATGAATACGTAAGCCACCGACACGCCGCCGGCCGCCGACAGCCAGCGGCTGCGCGGAATGCCCTCCAGAAAGCGCAGCTTGCCGGCGAAAAGATGCACCGAGACCAGCAGCAGCGCAGCGATCAGCGTCAGCATCCGCCATCCTCCCCGGCATGGGTCATCTGGTCTGGTAGACAGTTCACCGGCTGCGAGTTTCACTGCGGAACACGCGTTTCCGACCTTGGTTGCACGCCCGCGCAGGCGTGCCGCGACGCCGGAACTCCCCGCCCGCGGACAAGCTCATTAGGGATAAGCCTGCTCCTCCGGCGCCCGCCGTCATGAAGCCGGCCGGCGCAGCACGGGTCAGCGAGTCCGTATTCCCGCCATCACGAACAGGAGGACCTTATGATTTCCCCGCGCACGCGCACCTTCCTGCAGACCCTGGGCCTCGGCGCCCTTGCCGGCATGCGCAGCATGGCGGCGCCCGCGCTCCTGAGCGATCACCTGGCCCGCCAACCAGCACCGCCAAATGAGGACAAATTGATCAGACGCATGAGCTCGCCCAGGACCTCCGCTCTGCTCAAATGGCTGGCGGCCGGCGAAATGATGGGCGACAAGCTGCCGGTAACGCCGGACCGCACCATCCTGCCGTTCCTGCTCGGACGGGCCGGCTCAGGCGCCCTGGTCGGCGCCACTCTCTTTGCCGCAGACGGCCGTAGGCGCGGCGCCGGCGCCCTGCTCGGCTCCGTGGCTGCGGTGGCCGCCGCCTACGGCAGCCTGCGCCTGCGCCGGCGGGCCGGGCAGAAACTGCACGTGCGCGATCCGCTGGTCGGCGCGGCCGAGGACGCGCTGGTGGCCGGCAGCGGCCTTGGCCTGCTCAAGCTGCCGGGCCCGGGCCGCTAGCGGGAACTATCCACAATTTCCGGGGATAACCCTGTGCACAAAAGGGATAAGTGCTGCCAAAGTCGCACCCTGCACCGGCGGCGGCCGGGGAGGCACGGCATCCGGCTTGACATGGCAGCGTCTGCGCGATGGCTCCGCCATGTTGTAAACGAACTGTACAACGTGCGGCGGATGCCGCCTCAGAGCGTGATCTGTCCAGCCAGGTACTGGACGGCCTGGCCGGCGATGGCGACCCGATCGCCCTTCAGCTCGCACCACAGCTCCCCGCCCCGCCGCGACACCTGCTGTGCACGCAGGCACTGCCGGCCCAGGCGCCCGGTCCAGAACGGGGTCAGTGCGCAGTGGGCCGAGCCCGTCACCGGGTCTTCGTCGATGCCGCAGCGCGGCGCGAAGAAGCGCGACACGAAATCCGCCTCGCGCCCCGGCGCCGTGACGATCACCCCGCGCCGGTCCAGCCGCTCCAGATGGCGCATGTCCGGCCGCAGGGCGCGCACGGCCGCCTCATCGGAGAGCAGCACCAGGTAATCCGTGCCGGCCAGCACCATGAGCGGCGCCACGCCCAACCCGTCGAGCAGCGCGGCGGGCGCCGCGCAGGGCTGCACGACTTCCGCCGGAAAATCCATCACCAGCCACTCGCCGTCCCGGCGCACGCGCAGCGTACCACTGCGGGATTCGAATACGACCTCGTCGGACCTGCCCGGCTGCATGCCGAAGATCACGAAGGCGGCGGCCAGGGTCGCGTGGCCGCACAGGTCCACTTCCGTCACTGGCGTGAACCAGCGGATGCGGAAAGCCTCGCCTTCCGGCACGAAAAAGGCCGTTTCCGACAGGTTGTTTTCCTGGGCGATGGCCTGCAGCAGCCCGTCTTCCGGCCAGCCGTCGAGCGGGCATACGGCGGCTGGATTGCCGGCAAAGACGCGGCTGGCGAAGGCGTCGATCTGGTAGAGCGGGATAGGCATGGTCAGGCTCTCCCCTGCCGCGGCTCAGAAGCGGATGTAGGCATAGCCGCGCTGCTGCAGGTCGATGAGGCGGGTATAGGCATCGTGGACGATGACGACCCCGGGCAAAACGTCCTCGGGCCGCCAGCCCTGCGCCTTCATGGTGACGCCGCACAGCTCCACGCTTACGCCGTGGGCCAGCAGCTCCCCGATCACCTTGTCATTGGGATTGTAGGCGAATTCGTCCTTCTTGAAGCGCTGGTAGGCGGCATCGTTGAGCACCCAATAGGCGGCGGGTCCGTGCAGGACCACGCTGACGTGCAGCTGCCCCGGCGCCACGCCCTGCGACTTGTAGGCCTCCAGCAGCCCGCGCACGTAGTACAAGGCCTTGCCGATGCCCGCCTCCCAGACGTCGTCCTTGACGTCATAGGCCACACGGATGTCCTGGCGCTTCTCAACTTGGATGATGGGCCGCTGGGCCGCCGTCGCTGCGGCAGCCGGCGCCGCGGCGTGGGCGGCGGGGAGGCTCAGCGACGCGGCGACGGCCAGCGGCAGAAAAAGGAACTGGATTCGACGAAACATGAAAACATCCTCAGCAATGCGTTTCGATACCGTCGAGTATAGCCGACCCCAAGCAGCCCCGGCCGCTCTGCTTCAGTCCGAAGCCTGATGGTTACAGCGCAACGGCTCCTTTACATTCGGAGTCTCCTGTCTGCAAAAATCGCGCTTTGCCGGGAATCAGGAGGGAAACCCATGAACTCACCGGTTTTCAACACGCACGGCCTGGAGTTGTGGGGCGGCGTCGAATGCACCGTGAACCGGGTCGGAGATCAATACTTCGACCAACTGGCCTGGAGTGGGCATGCCCAGCGCATCGAGGATCTGGATCGCTTCGCGTCCTTGGGCCTGAAAATCCTGCGCTATCCCATCCTGTGGGAACGCATCGCGCCCGACGGGATCGACGCGGCCGACTGGCGCTGGGCCGATGAGCGCCTGCACCGCCTGCGCGAGCTGGACATCACGCCCATCGTCGGTTTCGTCCACCACGGCAGCGGCCCCCGCTACACCGGCCTCCTGGACCCGGCCTTCGCCGACAAGCTGGCAGCCTTCGCCGCCGCCTTCGCGCAGCGCTACCCCTGGGTGGAACTGTTCACGCCGGTGAACGAGCCGCTCACCACGGCGCGCTTCAGCGGCTTGTACGGCCTCTGGCATCCGCACCGGCGCGACGAGGCGAGCTTCATCCGGATTCTCTTCAACGAATGCCGCGGCGTCGTGCGCGCCATGGAGGCCATCCGCGCCGTCAATCCGGCCGCCCGCCTGATCCAGACCGAGGATCTGCGCAAGGTCTTCAGCACGGCCAGGCTGGCCTACCAGGCCGATTTCGAAAATGAACGGCGTTGGCTCGGCTTCGATCTGCTGATGGGCCGCGTGGACCAGCATCACCCCCTGTGGTCCTACCTGCTCGAAAGCGGGCAGCGCGAGGCCGACATCCTCTGGTTTCAGGAGCACGCCTGCCCGCCGGACGTGCTGGGGCTCAACTATTATCTGACCAGCGAGCGCTTCCTGGACGAGTGTCTCGAACGCTATCCGCCGCACACCCACGGCGGCAACGGCCGCGACCGCTACGTGGACGCGGAGGCCGTGCGCGTGCGTGCCCTGGGCCTGTGGGGGCCGAAAGCCCTGCTGGGCGAATGCTGGGAGCGCTTCCGGCTGCCGATGGCGATCACCGAGGTCCACAACGGCTGCACGCGGGAAGAGCAATTGCGCTGGTTCATGTACGTCTGGCAGGCGGCCGCGGACGCCCGGCGCGCGGGAATGGACCTGCGCGCCGTCACCGCCTGGACCCTGCTGGGCGCCTATGACTGGAACAGTCTGGTCACTCAGGCCAACGGCCACTACGAGCCCGGGGTCTTCGACCTGAGCGGGACGCAGCCGCGCCCCACCGCCCTGGCCGGGCTGCTCCGGGACCTGAGCGAGGGCCGTGAGCCGCGTCACCCGCTGCTGGATTCGCCGGGCTGGTGGCAACGGCCGCAGCGCCTCAGCTTCGGCATCTCCGTGCTCGACGCCAGCACGGCCGAGCAGCTGAAACAGAAGCGCCGGGACCGGCGCACGGCCCAATTCGGCCTCCCACGGGCGCTGGTGATCGTCGGGGCGCGCGGCACCTTGGGCCGGGCCTTCGCCCGGATCTGCAAGATCCGCGGCATCCCCTACCGGCTGCTGAGCCGGGCGGACATGGACATCGCCGATGCCGACATGGTCGCCGCGACACTCGGCGCGCTCCAGCCCTGGGCCGTGGTCAATGCCGCCGGCTACGTCCGCGTCGACGACGCGGAACGCGAGCCGGAGCGCTGCTTTCGGGAAAACGCCCAGGGGCCCGGCGCACTGGCGCAGGTCTGCGCGCGGCTGGGCCTGCCCCTGCTGACCTTCTCTTCCGATCTGGTCTTCGACGGAGAACAGGATCGGCCCTACCATGAGGCAGATCCGGCGCTGCCGCTGAACGTCTATGGCAGGAGCAAGGCCGAAGCGGAAAGGCTGGTGCTGGCCCACTGCCCCCGTTCCCTCGTCGTCCGCACCAGCGCCTTTTTCGGTCCGTGGGACGAGTACAACTTCGTGACCGTGGCCCTGCGCACCCTGGCGGCCGGCCAGCGCTTCCGGGCCGCCGACGACGCCATCGTCTCGCCCACCTACGTGCCCGACCTGGTCAATGCCTGCCTGGACCTCCTGATCGACGGCGAATCCGGCATCTGGCATCTGGCCAACCGGGGACAGATCTCCTGGGCGGCGCTGGCGCGGCGGATGGCGCAAGCCGCGGGCCTGGATCCCAGGCGCGTCACCGCCTGCCGACAGGACGAGTTGGCCTTGCCCGCCCGGCGGCCGCGCTACAGCGCCCTGTCCAGCGGGCGGGGCATTTTGCTGCCTCCGCTGGACAGGGCGCTGGAGCGCTACCTGGCCGAGTGCGAAGTGGACTGGCAGGCCGCCCTGGCGGTGGACACGCGCGTCAGCGTGCCTGCGCAGGGCACGTCCTGAAGCGAAAAACAGCCGGCGGCTTCGGCCGACCGGCTGTCCAGTGCGAGAACAAGGCCTTCAGGCGACTTCCTGCGCCACCCCCAGGATGTTGTCGGCCGCCTTCAGGGCCGCGGCGGCGACCTGATCCATGTTGTAGTAGCGATACTGCGCCAAGCGACCGACGAAGGTCACGTGCGGCTCCTGCAGCGCCAGGGCCTGATAGCGCTTGTATAGGGCTTCGTTCTCGGGCCGCGGAATGGGATAGTACGGATCGCCTTCCGCCTGCGGATACTCGCGGACGATGGAGGTGCCCGCGTGCGCCTGCCCGGTCAGGTGCTTGAACTCGGTGATGCGCGTGTAGGCATGGTCGTTGGGATAGTTCACCGTACCCACCGGCTGGTATTGCGCCAGCGCCGGCAGGTGCTCGTGCTCGAAGTGCAGCGAGCGGTATGGCAGCTTGCCGTAGCAGTAGTCGTAGTAGGCATCGATGGGCCCGGTGTAGACGATGTGCCCGGCCTTGACCTTGTTCCGGATCGCGGCGAAATCGACCCCCAGCTCCGTTCGGATGTTGGGGTGGTCGAGCATGTGCTCGAACATGCGGGTGTAGCCGTGCAGCGGCATCACCTGGAAAGTGTCGGTGAAATAGCGATCGTCCTGATTAGTCCGCACCGGAATGCGGGCGGCGACGCCGGCGCTCAGCTCCGAGGCGTCCAAGCCCCACTGCTTGCGGGTATAGTGCTTGAAGAATTTCTCGTAGAGATCCCGGCCGACCGTGTTCAGCACCACGTCCTCGCTGCTGCGCACCGGCTCGCGGGGCTCGCGCACCCGCTCGAAAAAGGCCTGCACTCCCGCCTCGTCCAGGTTCAGCCCGTAGAGCCGGTTGACCGTGTCGCGGTTGATTGGGATCGGCAGCAACTGTCCTTCCACCTGGGCGAGCACGCGATGCTCGTAAGGCCGCCACTCGGTGAATTGCGACAGGTAGTCCACGATGCGCTGGGCATTGGTGTGGAAGATGTGCGGTCCGTAGCGGTGCACCAGCACCCCGTGCGCGTCGTGCTCATCGTACGCATTGCCCGCCACGTGCGGGCGCTTGTCGATGATCAGCACCTGACGGCCGGCGCTGGCGAGCCGCTCGGCGACGATGCTGCCGGCAAAGCCCGCGCCGACCACCAGAAAATCTATCTTGATCATATGGACCTCTCAGCAATTGTGGGCGTTCCCGGGGCGCAAGCGCTACGCCCCGGCTCGCGCGACTCCTAGACCGCGCCGGCGACCGCCGGCGATTGGCCGCCCAGCACGGCGTTGCACATGATCTGCTCCATCTCGGCCACGATCGCCGTCCAGGTGGAGGCCGCGGCGCGCGCCACGCCCTGGGCCAGCAACTCGGGCTCGGCGGCCAGCGCCTCGGTCACCGTCTGCACGAATTGCTCGTGGCTGTGCGCTACCCGCACGATGGGGGTGAAATTGCGGATCACGTCGGCCACCGCGGTGGAGACGATCGGCTTGGCGGCGGCCATGTACTCCAGCGTTTTCGTGGGATTGATGTACTCGGTGGCTTCGTTCAGGGCGAAGGGCATCAGGCAAACGTCGAAGGCCTTCACGTAGGCCGGCAGTTCGCTGAAATCCTTTTGCCCCAGCCAGTGGATATTGTCCGCGCGGGGCAATTCGGCGGGATCGACCTTGACCACCGGCCCGACCATCACGAGCGACCAGTCGCTCCGCGCCGCGGCCAGCTTGCGCAGCAGCTCGTAGTCCAGGCGTTCGTCGATGACGCCGTAAAAGCCCAGGACGGGCCCCGGGACCGCCGCGACATCGGCGGGCACTTTGGTTGCCGGCGACTGCGCCTTCTGGAAGTGCGCCACATCCACGCCGCAGCCGAAAAAATGCACATTGTCATGCTTGCAGGCTTTGGCCTCGTACAGCTTGTAGCCGCCCGTGAACACCACGTCGGCGGCCTCCATCAGTTGGATTTCGCGCTCGATGAGCTCAGCGGGCGCAAAGCGGAATTTGGACAATTCATCCATGCAGTCGTAGACCACGCCGATCTCGCCGAACTGGCCGAGCATCACCGGCGCCGGCATCGGCGTGTAGAACCACTGCACCGGCTGCTGGAAGCGCCGCGTCAGGTGCTCGCTGGAGCGCAGGAAATCCTGCAGCAGATCACGCACCCGGGTCTGGGCGGCATCGCGCGCGTCCCGCAGCGCGGCAGTCAACCGGGGTATGACTCTGAGCACGTTGGCGTGCACGGCCGCGACTTCCAGTTGACCCTGCGCGGCCTCCTCCGTGAATACCGGCTCCTCGACGAAGAGCACCGGATAGCGTTCCGCAAGGCGGGACAGGATCTGCTGCGGCCGCTGCCACACGAAATCCCAGCGCAGATGGCTGTGAACGATGAGGGACAGCTCCGAATGGGCGGTCGAACCATGCTTGATGAGCCTCTGCTGCGGCGCTAGCCGCTGTTGCGGCTCGGCACTGCTGAAGTTGTCGGGTCGGGATTTTTCCATAGATAGTCCTTTTGGGCTTTTTCACCATTTTTCCAAAACAGGTAGCGAAACCGCCATAATTTCAAAATACCCATCGACTCGGGTCACATCCAGCCCACCCCAGTTGTATCCCAAGCGCAACATCTTTCGACTCAGGACCGCATCTTGCTCTTGATCTAAACAAAAAATTATTTTATTCCGACAAAAATCGCACGATCCCCCAGAATCAGACACTATATAGATAGAAAACAGGCACTAGAATAGCCCCTTAGTCCTAGATTATGTGGTTCAATTCAGGCGCTCAGACTTTCGGCCATCACACCGCCCGCCACTTCTGTGCTCGAATCCTTCTTTACCGTCGCCATCACCGAGGGCTGCATGGATCAGACGCTACACCCACGCCCGCAACTGCAACGCGCCACCTGGCAATCGCTGGACGGCCAGTGGCGCTTCACCTTCGATGACCAGGGACGCCATGAGCTGCCCGGCGACATCCGGGACTGGCCCTTGCGCATCCAGGTGCCCTTCGCGCCCGAGAGCGAGCGCAGCGGCATCGGCGATACCGGCTTCCACCCGGTATGCTGGTATGAGCGCGAATTCGAAGCGCCGCCCGGCGAAGGCCGCGTCCTGCTCCACTTCGGCGCGGTGGACTATCAGGCCCGCGTCTGGGTGAACGACCAGCTGGTGGTGGAACACGAGGGCGGACACACGCCATTCACGGCGGACATCACGCGGGCGCTGCGTCCCGACGGACCGCAACGGGTCACGGTGCAGGCCCTCGACGACCCGCACGACCTGGCCAAGCCGCGCGGCAAGCAGGATTGGATGCTGGAACCCCACAGCATCTGGTATCCGCGCACCTCGGGCATCTGGCAGACGGTGTGGCTGGAGCGCGTCCCCGAGACCTATCTCGAACGGCTGCGCTGGACGCCCGATCTGGTGGATTGGGAAATCACCATGGAAGCCTACATCGCCGGCGACCTCAGCCATCAGATGCGCATCGGCGTCCGGCTGAGCCACGGCGAACAGATCCTGGCCGACGACAACTACGCGGTCATCTACGGCGAAGTGGTGCGGCGCATCGTCCTGGCCGATCCCGGCATCGACGATTACCGCAACGAGCTGCTGTGGAGCCCGGAATCACCCAAGCTCATCCAGGCCGAAGTCACCCTCTGGGACGGCGACCGGCTGGTCGACCGGGTGCAGTCCTATACCGCCCTGCGCGCGGTGTACGTCCAGCGCGACCGCTTCATGCTGAACGGCCGCCCCTACTATCTGCGCTTGGTGCTGGATCAGGGCTACTGGCCGGACACGCTCATGACTCCGCCCTCGGACGAAGCCCTGCGCCGCGACATCGAACTGGTCAAGGCCATGGGCTTCAACGGCGTGCGCAAGCACCAGAAGATCGAGGATCCGCGCTTCCTCTACTGGGCCGACACCCTGGGCCTGGTGGTCTGGGAGGAAATGCCGAGCGCCTATCGCTTCACCAGCCGGGCGGTGCAGCGCCTCATGCGCGAATGGAAGGAAGTGATCGACCGCGACTACAGCCATCCCTGCATCGTGGTGTGGGTGCCCTTCAATGAGTCCTGGGGCGTGCCGGATCTGCCGCAGACCGCCGAACATCGCGATGCGGTGCAGGCCTTCTATCACCTGACCAAGACCCTCGACCCCACGCGCCCGGTCATCGGCAACGACGGCTGGGAAAGCACGGCTACCGACATCATCGGCATTCACGACTATGACCGGGACCCGTCCAACTTCCATGAGCGCTACGGTCCCAAGATCAAGCCCGAGGAACTCTTCGACCGCCGGCGCCCGGGCGGGCGCATCCTCACCCTGGACGGCTACCCGCACCGCGGCCAGCCCATCATGCTCACCGAATTCGGCGGCATCGCCCTGTCGCGAACCGAGACCCCTGAGGCGGAAGGCATCTGGGGCTACAGCAGCACCAGCAGCGTCCAGGATTTCGAGCGCCGCTACACGGCCTACCTGGAGACCGTGCGCGACATCGGCATGTTCAGCGGATTTTGCTACACCCAGTTCACCGACACCTTCCAGGAGGCCAACGGCCTACTCTACGCCGACCGCACGCCGAAGATCCCCATTGCAGCGATCCGCAAGGCCACCTGCGGATCCGACTGAGGAAACCCATGTATTCGCTGACCCTGCAGAAGCCGGATGGCCGGCAACTCATCCTCTACAGCCGCCGCCCCATTGACCCGACCCTGTCGGCTCCGGCCCCCGGCGAGACCATCCGGGCCAACCCGCACCTGCGCTGGCATCCCCTGCGCGGCGAGTGGGTGACCTACGCCAGCTACCGGCAGGGGCGCACTTTCATGCCGCCCCCCGAGTACAACCCCCTGGCCATCACCACCGACCCGCAAAACCCCACGGAACTGCCCGCCGGCGACTACGACGTCGCCGTCTTCGACAACCGCTTCCCGTCGCTCACCCCTCTCGCCCACGATGCCCCGCCGTCCATCGTCGACACCCTGCCGGCCACCGGCAAATGCGAGGTGGTGGTTTTCACCCAGGACCCCAATACCTCCCTGGCTGCCCTGCCGCTGGCCCACATCGACTTGCTGATCCAGGTCTGGGCGGAACGCACCCGGGCCCTGGGCGCGCAGCCGGACATCCAGTACGTGCTGCCCTTCGAGAACAAGGGCGTGGAAGTCGGCGTCACCCTGCACCACCCCCATGGCCAGATTTACGCCTACCCCTTCGTGCCGCCGGTACCGGCGCGCATGAATGCCCAGGAGCGCCAATACCACGAGCGCCACGGCCGCTCCCTACTCCAGGACCTCATCGACGCGGAGATCGGGAGCGGCGAGCGCGTGCTCTACCTGGGCGAGCACGCGCTCGCCTGGCTGCCCGCCTGGGCCCGCTACCCCTACGAAGTCTGGGTCGCGCCGCGCCGCGCCGTGCCCTACCTCTACGAACTGCCGCCCGCGGCGCGGCAGGACTTGGCGCGCGCCCTGAAAACCGTGCTGCTCAAGTATGACGGCCTGTGGCAGCGCTCCCTCCCCTATCTCATGGCCTGGTTCCAGGCGCCGACCGACGGACAGGCGCACCCGGAAGCGCATCTGCACGCCGAGTTCTATCCGCCCTATCGCACCCGCGACCGGCTCAAATTCCTGGCCGGCACCGAACTCGCCGCCGGCATGTTCGCCAGCGACGCCCTGCCCGAGGACAAGGCCCGGGAGCTGCAGGCGGTGGAGGTCTCCATCGATTGAGGTGATGCCGTGCAAAATCGCAGCGACGAAGTCAACGCCAAGCTGGCTACCCTCCGCGCCGGCCTGATGGAAGCGGACGCCGGGGGCGTGCGCCTGCGGGGCACCGACTGGTTCACCTGGATCACGGCCGGTGCTTCGCCCACGGTGCTGCTCACCGCGGAAACCGGCGTCGCCGAAATCCTGGTCACCTTGGAGAGTGCCTGGGTGCTGACCGATGAAATCGAGGCAAGGCGACTGGAAGAGGAGGAGCTGCCGTCCAACTTCGACCTGCTGGTCACCCCCTGGGCGCAGCCGCAGGAGCGCGAGGCCCGGGTCCGCGACATGACCGACGGCGCCATCGTGCTCAGCGACCGTCCGCAGGCCGGGGAAGCGCCCCTGCCCCACGGCTGGCGCCGCCAGCGCCGCATCCTGCTCGACAGCGAGATCGAACGCTACCGCTTGGTCGGGCGGCTCGCCGGCGAAGCCATGACCGAGGTCCTGTCCCGGGCCGAGCCGGGCTGGAAGGAATACCAACTGGCCGGCGCCGGCGCCGAGGCCCTGTGGGCGCGCGGGCTGGAACCGGCGCTGACCCTGGCGGCCGGCGCCAACCGGCTGCCCCGCTACCGCCATCCCACCCCCACCCGGGAACGGCTCGGCAACCAGGCCATGCTGGTGTTCTGCGCCCGTAAGTTCGGGCTTTTCGCCAATCTCACCCGCTTCGTCAGCTTTGGACCCCTGAGCGACGCGGCCGCCGAACGGCACCGCCATGTCCGCGAGATCGAGGCCGCCGCCCTGCAGGCTTGCAACCCCGGCAAGCGCCTGGACGAGATCTACCGCACCCTCGACCATGCCTACCAGACTCACGGCTACCCCGACGCCATCCGCGAGCATCATCAGGGCGGCCTGACCGGTTATCTTTCCCGGGAGGTGATCGCCACCCCGGACACCACCGACCCGCTCACCGAGGGCATGGCGGTGGCCTGGAACCCGAGCGTGCCGGGCGCCAAGATCGAGGACACCATCCTCATCACGCCCGACGGCGAGCTCGAGAATCTCACCTACGACCCCGCCTGGCCCCACACCACCACCCAGGGCCGGCCACGGCCCCTGCCGCTGGAGCGCTGATGAAGTCTTTCGAGGAAATCTTCGGCATCCCGCCCGAGGCCCGGGCCGACGCCCCAGGCCGCGTCAACCTGCTGGGCGAGCACACCGACTACAACGACGGCTTCGTCCTGCCGACCGCCATCCCGCAGCGCACCCACGTGCAGGCGTCGCGCAGCCCGGACAACCGCCACCATTTTTACGCCGCCCGCCTGGACGAGCTCATCGGCGCGGCGCCGGACGGCCCCGCCCCCCAGGGCTTCGCCAGCTATGTCTTCGGCTGCATCCGCCTCCTGCAGGCGCGCGGCCACCCGCTCGGCCCGGTCCTGCTGCACATCGACTCGCAGGTGCCCATGGGCGCCGGCCTGTCCAGCAGCGCGGCCCTGGAAGTGGCCACCCTGCGCGCCCTGCGCGCGCTCTTCGCGCTCAGCCTGGACGATGTGATCATCGCCCAAGTCGCCCAGCAGGCCGAGATCGAATACGCCCACGTGCGCTGCGGCATCATGGACCAGATGGCCGCCAGCCTGGCCGACACCGAGCACATGCTGTTTCTCGACACCCGCACGCTGGAACGCCGGGTGCTGCCCCTGCCCGACCAGGCCGAGATCGTGGTCATCGACAGCGGCGTGCCGCGCACCCTGGCCGGCAGCATGTACAACCAGCGCCGCGCCGAATGCGAGGAGGCCGCGCGGCGCCTGGGGGTGGCCGCCCTGCGCGACGTCGGCGATCCAGCGCAGGCGGAACGGCTGCCCGAACCGCTGCGCCGCCGCGCCCGCCATGTCATCTCGGAGAACCGGCGCGTGCTCGAGGCCGCCGGCGGCGTGTCCGCCGCGCGCTTCGGCGAGCTCATGAACGCCTCCCACGCCAGCCTGCGCGACGATTACGAAGTCTCCGTCGTCGCCCTGGACACCCTGGTGGCGCTGCTGCAGCAGGACCCCGCCACCTACGGCGCCCGCCTGACCGGCGCCGGCTTCGGCGGCGCCTGCGTGGCGCTGGTGAAACGGGGGGAGGGAAAAGGCGTGGCGGAACGGATCCTGGCCCAATACAACCGGCAGCATGGCGGCCGCGTTCTGGTGCCGACGGCCTAGCCGCGGCGTTACCGGCCGGCGGCGCCCCGGCGTGCTCGACATCATCCTGCCGCAAGCGGCGCGCGGAGTAGACCTCATGCACGAGCTTTTGGCAGCCTTGGGCGTGGACAACGCCACCCTGGCCAGCCTCGGCGCTTTTCTCCAACGCTACGGCTACTGGATGCTCTTCGTCGGCGTGCTCATGGAAGGGGAAACCATTCTGATGCTGGCCGGGGCCATGGCCCACGCCGGGCACCTGCACCTGACCGGCGTGATTCTCACCGGCTGGGCTGCCAGCACCCTGGCGGAACAGGGCCTGTTCCTGGCCGGACAGCGCTACGGCCCGAGACTGCTGGCGCGCCACCCGCGCCTGTCTCTGCATGCGCCCCGGGCGGAGGCCTTCATCGCCCGTTACGGCGATTTCGCCGCCGTATTCTTTCGTTTCCTTTACGGCGTGCGCACGGTGTCCTTGTTGCTGCTGGCCAGCCACGGCTACCCCCGCGTGCGCTTCGCCGTCATCAACATCCCTGCCGCCCTGCTCTGGAGCGCCGGCATCGCGGGCCTGGGCTACGCCTTCAGCGCCAGCCTCGCCTTCCTGCTCGCGCGCATGAAGCATGCCGAAATCCTGCTGCTGATGCTGCTGCTCGCTTCCGTGCTGGGCTGGCTGGGATACCGGGCACGCAAGCGCGGTTAGCTCAGCCACGGCGTGTGGATGCGCGCAGCGCCCGGGCCGCGTCCACCATGTTCCGCAGCGCCGGTTCGACCTCTTCCCACTTGCGCGTCTTCAAACCGCAATCCGGATTGACCCACAGCCGTTCCGGCGGCACCACCCGGCTCGCCTTCTCCAGCAACGCGATCATCTCCTCCGTAGCGGGAACGCGGGGTGAATGGATATCGTAGACACCCGGCCCGATCTCGTTGGGATAGTCGAACTGGCCGAAGGCGTCCAGCAGTTCCATCTGCGAGCGGGACGTCTCGATGGTGATGACATCCGCATCCATGGCCGCAATGGCCGGCAGGATGTCGTTGAATTCGCTGTAGCACATATGGGTATGGATCTGCGTGGCATCATCCACCCCGCTGGCCGCGATGCGAAACGACCGGCTGGCCCAGGCCAGGTAGTCTTCCCAGTCCTTTTTCCGCAAAGGCAGTCCCTCGCGATAGGCGGGCTCGTCGATCTGAATGATGCCGATGCCAGCCCTTTCCAGATCCCGCACCTCGTCCCGGATGGCGAGAGCGATCTGCAGCGCCGTCTCGGCACGCGGCTGATCGTCGCGGACGAATGACCACTGCAGGATGGTCACAGGCCCCGTGAGCATTCCCTTCATGGGCCGCTCGGTGAGGGATTGCGCGTAGCGCGTCCAGGAAACGGTCATGGGCCGCGGTCGGGACACATCGCCGAAAATGATCGGGGGCTTCACGCAGCGGGAACCATAGCTCTGCACCCAAGCATGCCGGGTGAAGCTGAAGCCTTCCAGTTGCTCACCGAAATACTCTACCATGTCGTTGCGTTCGGCCTCGCCATGCACGAGCACATCCAGGCCCAAGGCTTCCTGGCGTCGCACCGCGTACTCGATCTCGCCCTGCATGGCCTGCTCGTATGCCGCTGCCTCGATCATGCCTTTCCTGAACTGCAGGCGTGCGCGCCGGATGGCGTCGGTCTGCGGAAAACTGCCGATGGTGGTGGTGGGAAATAATGGCAGTCCGAACCGTTCCCGTTGGGCTGCTTGGCGTTGGGGGAAAGCGCTGCGGCGTTGATCGTCGCCAGGCGTGAGCGCTGCCACCCGGGCGCTGACCGCCGGATTGTGGATGCGCGTGGAGTTCCGCCGGCCTTGCCGAGCAGCGCGGGCGGCGGCCAACGGCTCGGCCACGGACTCCCGCCCATGGTCGAGGGCGGTGCCGAGAATTTTTACCTCGTCCAATTTCTGCACGGCAAAGGCAAGCCAGGATTTGAGTTCAGGGTCCAGCCCGCTTTCTTCCTCCAAATCCATGGGGACGTGCAGCAGGCTGCAAGAGGGCGCAATCCAGAGCCGCTCGCCCAGCACGGCCCTGACCGCTTCGAGCGTGCTCAAGGCTGCGTCCAGATCGGCGCGCCAGACATTGCGGCCATCCACGACGCCCAGTGACAGCACCTTGTCCGCCGGGTAGTCGGCCAAGAAAGCCTCCAACTGCCCCGACGCCCGCACGAGATCCAGGTGCAGGCCGGCCACGGGCAGCCTCTTCAATTGCCCGGCGATCTCCGCCACCGAGCCGAAATAGGTTGTCAGCAGGATCCTTGGAGCGTCCGCCGTCGCCAGTGCCGCATAGATCCTGTCCAGAGCCCCTAGCCATTCCGCGGGCAGATCCAGCACCAAGGCCGGCTCGTCCATCTGCACCCAGTTCACCCCCTGCGCCTTCAGCCTGGCCAGGATCTCCGCGTAGACGGGCAGCAAGCGGTCCAGCAGGGAGAGCCGGTCAAACCCGGCAGCGTGCACGCGGGGAGCGGCATGACTGTGCCCGCAGCCTGCCACAGCGGGCGGATGATTTTCAGCCCGCTCCGCCTGTGCCGCCCTTTCCTTGCCCAGCCACAGGTAAGTCAGCGGGCCGATCAGCACCGGCTTGGGTTGTACCCCCAGAGCTTGGGCCTCCGCCACCGCTTCGAACAGAGCGGTGCTGGATAGTTGGAAGCGGGTCTCCGCTGTGAATTCCGGCACCAGATAGTGATAGTTGGTGTCGAACCACTTCGTCATTTCCAGGGCGGGCTGCGCTGCGTCGCCTCGGGCCATGGCAAAATACGTGGCGAAGTCCACTGTACCGTAAGCAAAGCCGTAGCGGGCTGGAATCGCCCCGAGCAGGGCGCTCATGTCCAGCATCTGGTCGTAGTAGGAGAAATCTCCGACGGGAATCAGATCCAGACCGGCTGCTTGCTGGATCTGCCAGTGTTTGGCCCGCAACGCGCGTCCGGTTTCCCGCAACGTGCTTTCGTCGATCTCCCCTTTCCAGAAACTCTCCAACGCTTTCTTCAGCTCCCGGCGTTGGCCGATACGGGGGAATCCCAGGTTGTGAGTCAGGGTCATGCCGATCTCCTTAGAACATGGATACAGATATAGACATAGCTTCAAGTCCCAGCAATGATTAATCAAATTCAAATTTTTCAAACAATAAATGAACAAAATTAATGTTTGTCGCGGCTCATCCGGGAACACGGATTGCAACACACAGACATCCAGTTCGTTGGACTCCATAAGGCAATCTGCGAATGGCTTGTGCCAGCCATAGGCCGACCATGCCCATCGTGCTATGCTATTGGCTGGAAGAAAAACAATTGCCACGGGGGTATACCATGCAAGGCGACAAGCAGGTCATCGATTATCTCAACCGGGCGCTTACCTACGAACTCACTGCCATCAACCAGTACTTCATGCATGCGAAAATGCAGGAAAACTGGGGCTTCAAGAAATTGGCGGAGATCGTACGCAAGGAGAGCATCGAAGAGATGCGCCACGCGGAGCGGCTGATGGATCGCATTCTCTTCCTGGAAGGCATCCCCAACCTGCAGGACCTGCACAAGATCAACGTCGGTGAAAACGTGGAAGAGCAACTCCGCCTCGACCTGCAGCTGGAGCTGAGCGACCGTCCTCTGCTGCTGGAGGCGCTCCAGTACTGCCGCACTCAGGGTGACGAGGTCAGCAAGGATCTCTTGCAGGGCCTGCTCAAGGATACCGAGGAACACATCGACTGGTTGGAAATCCAATTGGAACTCGTCCAAAAGGTGGGCATACAAAATTATCTGCAATCCCAAATGTGATTTTCTTCTCCCATGGGCCGCAAGGCCCATTTTTCATTTCCGCGGGATACGGCGCCAGAACGCCAAGCCGCTCACGCCCGACGCCAGCAGCCCAAGCCCCAGGATGGCAATGAGCCTGGGCCCGTTCTCTCCGAAAACGCGGCCGCTGTGCAAGGGGTATAAGAGGCTGGTCCAGTGCGAAAACGGTGTGTCCACCTTGAGCACCTGGCCGCTGGCCGCGGACACGAAGACGCGGCCGCCGTCCCGAAAGCGAAACTGCCACAGCGCGCCGCCCGCTTTGGGGAAATAAATGCGCTCCACGGGTGCGGCAGGATAGGCCCGCTCGGCCCGCGCGACGATATGCGCCAGCGGCAACAGGGATGACTGCTCGACTGCTTCCGCCCGCGGCGGGGGATTGAAAGCCTTGCCCAGCGGCCCGGCGAAATTCAACAGCGCGCCGGCAAGCGCAAGCAGCACCAGCAGTCCCCCCAGCCATAGGCCGAGCCAGCGGTGCAAACCGAGCAGCCTTGCGCGCGGGCTGCCCGCCTTCCACGGCCTCGCCACATGCCGCTTCGGCCACCACAGCCACAGTCCCGCCAGCCACAGCAACAGAATCAGGACGCCGGTGGCGCTGGCCATGATCTGGCCGGCCAGTCCCAGCGGCTGGCCCCGGTGGAGGTGGTACAGGAACTGGAGCCAGTCCTCCTCGGCCGGATCCTGCTCAGCCAGCGTCTTTCCCGAGAGCGGATCGAGAAAGGCCAGCACGGGCTTGTCTTCACCCACGAGCTTGGCCCGTGCCGCACGTCCGGGATCTGTGGGCAGGTACAGAACCTCCAGCGAGAGGTGCGGGTACGCCGCCCGTACCCGCTCAGCCAAGGCAGCCGGCGGGAGCGGTCTGCTCGCCGCTGTTTCCAGGCCATAGGGTGGCCCGGCATACCGTAGCGGGTCGTAAAAACCCAGGACGATGCCCGTCAGGGCAATGACGAACAAAGGCAGGCTCAACACCGTGCCGGCATAGACATGAATTTTGAAGAGGACGCGCTTGGGCATTTTTCAGGACGCAAGTTCGAAGCGCACGGGCACCTCGACCCAAGACTCCACCGGCTCGCCGTTTTGCTTGGCGGGGATGAAGCGCCAGCCCTCCACCGCCTGCCGGGCGGCCTGATCCAGCACCTCGTGCCCCGAGCCTTTCAGCAGCTGCACCTCCCGCGCCACGCCGCTGGCGGACACCCGCACTTTCAAGAGGACGGTCCCGGCCCAGCCCCGACGGCGCGCCAGCGCCGGATAGGCGGGCGGCGGATTGCTCAGATAATCGGGCCTGGCCGCGACGAGGGTATTGCCTGCGGGACGCTGGGGTGCAGCGGGCGCAGGCGCCGCATGGCGTACCTCCCTGGGTGCTGTTTCGGCTGGCGAAGCCTCCGTCCGCGCCTGCGGCGGAGTCGCCGGCACTGGCTGCATTGCCGCTGGCGCCGATGGGGGCGGTGCTTCACTGGCTGGCATCGGAGGCTGCGGCTCCGCCTGTGGCGTTGGCGCGCGCGCACTGGCCTGCGTTCCCGGAGCCGGAGATGCAGGTGCCGCTTTCGGGGGTGGTGTGCTGGCTTGCGGTTCCGGCGCGGGCGTGCTTGGCTGCGTTTCGGATCGGACCGCCATCGGCGGCACCACGAGCTCCACCTCAATGGGGTCCTGGGGCCGCACCTGCAGCCGCGGCGGGGGTTCGGGAAAAATCAGGACCAAGGCAAGCTGCAGCCCGACAGCGGCCGCCGCGGCCACCCCCAGCCCCACCCAGGATGACTGTCGTGCTTCGCGCCAGTCCCTCATGGCCCGACCTGCACCGGCTTGGTTTCGAAGGCGATCTTATTGATCCCCGTGCGGCGAGCCAGATCGAGCACGGCGATGACCTCGCCATGCGGCACGCGCCGGTCGGCATTGATATAGACCCGCGGCTCCTTCTCACGGCCCAGCAGAGCGGCCAGCTCCCGGCGCAGCTCCTGCTCGGATACCAGCCGCTTGTTGGCGTAGAGCTTGCCGTCCGCAGTCAGGCTGATGGCGAAGTAATCGTGGCGATCCGGCTGGCTGGCCGCGGCCTGGGGCACATCCACCCGGATGCCCCGGTGCTGCACCATGCTCAGTGACACGAAGATGAAGGACGCCAGCAGGAAGAACATGACGTCGATGAGCGGAATCAGCTCGATGCGCGGCTTTTTCGGCGGATAGGGCGTGGATAGCTTCATCGGCGCCTCAGGCGGAAATGGAGCGAGCGGACGAGGCATGCTGCTGGGCTTGGCGCCCTTGGTACAGGACCTCGACATGGGTGGCGTAGGTTTCGAGCAGGTGCTGGGCTCTATGCAGACGCGTGGTGAAGAAATTCAGCGGGATGAGGCTGAAGATGGCGATGGCCAGGCCAAAGCCGGTGGCGATCAGCGCCTCGGCAATGCCGCCGGTCACCGCCTTCGGCTCGGCCAACTGGGCATCCCCCATCATCTGGAAGCTGTGCATGATGCCGAAGATGGTGCCGAGCAAGCCCAACAGCGGTGCCAGGGTGACGATGGTGTCCAATACCGGCAGGAAGCGTCCCATGCGCGCAAGCTCCGCGCCGGCGGCCGTCTGCAGGGCACCCTGCAGGGAACCGTGGTGATGGTTCAGACCATGACGCAGGGCACGGGCGATGAAATCCTCCGAACCCTCCAACGCCTTGGCGGCGGCCTGCACTTGGCCATTCTCCAGAAGGGCCAAAGCCTCCTCCACCCGTTGCGGCTCACGCTGGCGCAGGGTCGTCCACCAAAACCAGCCACGCTCGAGAATCACCATGAGCGCCAGAGTGGAAGTCAGCAGCAGGGGCCACATGATGGCCCCTCCCTTGATGAACAGATTGACAAGCAGATAGCTGGATTCCATAGAGAGTTCCTTATGTGACGGAAGTGGGAAGCGTTTGCCTGAGACCGGCCACGTGAGCCTTCAGGGCCCGGAATGCCACGCCGCGGTCGTCGCCCAGGAGGAAAGCATGCACGCCCCGGGCAGCCCAGTGTTCCAACTGGCCCGGATGGCGCGGGATGGCGCAAAACGGTACGCCGCTACGACGGCAGCCATCGGCGACACGCTGGATGGCGGCCTGCACCCGTGGGTGCTGGACCTGAGCCGGCACGCCGTAGGACTGAGACAGGTCGATGGCGCCTTCGAGCACCAGATTCACGCCCGGCACGGACAGGATCTCATCGATGGCCTCCACGCCTTCACGATCTTCGATCATGAGCACGACCATGAGCTCGGCGTTGGCGCGCGCAAAATAGGTGGGCAGATCGATGGTGCCGAATCCGGTGGTACGGCCGCCGCTGATGCCGCGTGCCCCGCAGGGGTGATAGCGGCTCGCCTGCACCGCCTGTTCGGCCTCGGCGCGGCTGCGCACATGAGGCACCACCACGCCTTGGGCGCCGGAGTCCAGCACGCGCAGAATCACTTCGGGCATGACGCCGGGCACCCGCACCAGGGGAGTGATGCCGGCGCACTCGGCGGCACGCACCATGTTTTCCAGGGTTTCCGGATTGATGCAGACATGTTCCATGTCGATGATCACGAAGTCATAGCCTGCATATCCCAGCATCTCCACCAGGAGCGGCGACGGCACGGAATTCAGCAGGCCGAAGACGGTTTTCCCCTCGCCCAGTGCCGCCTTGAGCCTATTGGTTTGCAGCATGGCAGGACGCCTCCGTGGGCAGATACAGGTGCAAGGGGTGTGGGTGACGCAAAAAATCGTGATGGGAAATGTGCCAGGCATAGGCGCCCGCATAGGGGAAAAGCAGCAGGTCACCGACGCGCACCTGCTCCACGGGCACATCCACGGCCAGCACGTCCTTGGGCGTGCAGAGCTGGCCCACCACCGAGACCGCTCGCCGGGCAACCTGGGGCCGCGGGAAGGGATAGGGCCAGCGCTCCACCGGCAACACCTGGAACGGGTGACTGTGCCCCTGGGCATAGGGCGTACGGAAATGGTGGGTGCCGCCGCGACCGATGACGAAGGTGCGGCCGAGATTTTCCTTGATGTCCAGCACCTCCATGAGGTAGTAGCCGCAGGCGGCGCTCACATAGCGGCCCGGTTCGAAGCGGATGCGGCAGAATTCCATGCGCCAGTGCCGGACCAACGCGGCCAGACCGCCAGTGAAGGCCGGCCAATCGAACTGCCTGTCCGGCTCCCGGTAGTTGATGCCGATACCGCCGCCGACGTTGAGCTCCTCGATAGTCAACGCATGGCGCTCCTGCCAATCGCGCACCTGGCGGAAATAGCTTTCCAGCAGCTTCAAATGGGCCCGGGCGTCGAGCTGATGGGACAACAGATGAAAGTGAAAACCCTTCAGGTGGATTTCCGGATGCTGCTTGAGCCATGCCAGACACTGCGGCACTTGGTCGGCGTCGATGCCGAAGGGAGTCGGCCGCCCGCCCATGGTCAAGGTGGTCTCAGGCAAATCATGCAGGGGCAGGTTGATCCGCAACAGCACGGACACGGTCCGTCCGCGCTCGCGCGCAATCCAAGCCAAGCGCTCCAGCTCGCCCAGGCTTTCCACGTGCAGGCGCTCCACATCCTGCGCCAAAGCCTCCCGAAGCTCCTGATCCGTCTTGCCCGGTCCCCCGAAGATCACCGGTATGCTTGGAAAATGGGCGCGCACCCAGGCGAGCTCCCCACCCGAGGCGACTTCGAAGCCTGCCATCAAAGGCGCCAGTGTCTGCAGAATGGGCAGATCCGAGTTGGCCTTGATGGCGTAAAAGAGCTCGCAATTCACCGGCAGGGAGCGCGCCAGTGCCGCAGCGTGCCGGCGCAGGGCAGCGAGATCGTAGAGATAAGCGCAGAAGGGTTCGCTGGCAGCGGCCTGTGCCTGCCGCGCCGCTGCCGCAACACGGGAAAGATCGAGCTTCATGCCTGCGGCTCCTCGGCCTGGACCAGCGGGTTGGGCAGCGATATGTAGGTCACGCTGCGGTCGGGCCGCTTGAAAAAGCGGTTGATCAAATTGGCCTTGGCCGGCAGCGGCTGACCCGCCAGCAACGCATTGAGGCGGCGAGCCGAGCCGCGGTTGCCGTAGCGGCTCTGATACTCGCGCAACTGCTGGCGCACGATGCCCCACAAGCGTGCCTCCAGGGCAGGCCGCCCCGCCGCGAGCTGATCGATGGCCTCGCAGAAGTTATTGACGAAGAGGCAATAGGCAATGCGATTCCAGCCTTGCTCCTCGGCGTACCACAGCGCCTCCCGCGCCCGTGGGCTGATGCCTTCCAGGCGCTCCGCAGGAAAACGCTCCGGCACGAGTTTGACCCCCTCGAAATCGCGCAGAAAGACCTGGTCCGGCCGGCGATCGCGCAGGCCGATGAGGATGTTTTGCAAATGGGGCTCGAAGATCACGCCGTGCGTGAAAAAGCAGTAGAGCACCGGCGGAAGCACCTGCTCCACATAGTGGGCGAACCATCGCTCCGACGCCTCCTCCTGCGCCAGTCCTTCCGCCGCCGCGAAGGCATGCACGAGTGACCGGAGGCGCGCCTGGCCGATGACATGATTGCCGAAGAGCGCGCCGGCCAGCAGCGGCGTCACGCCGTCTTCCAGCAGGGCCGGCAGTCCCTGCCGCAGGATTGTGCCGAAACCTTCGGTGACCTCCTTATTCCACTGGACATCCGGGTGGCGCAGATCGACGGACTGATAGGCGGGCTCCTCCATGATGCGCAGCCCCGGGAAACGTCCCGCCAGGTCCGGCAAGATCTCCCGCATGATGCGCGTGACCTGCAATGCGCCTTCCAGCTCGTACGGGGCGTTTTTGCGCACGCAGTTGGTCACGCGCACGTGGAGCGAGAATTTATAGAAATAAGGATTGGCCGGATGGAATACGGTACGGATGGACGAGGTGGGGAAATAGGCCTCGCCCTGAGGGCCGAGATCGCGCAGCAGGTCTTGCCGCAAAGCGTTCCTGACCAACGGATGCGCCTGCAGATGCCGCGCTTGCCACGGGTGGACGGGCAGCAGGGCGAAATCTGCCGGCACGTGCAGATGAGCCGGAGCCTGGGCACCGACCACGGCATCGCAGGGCGCGGCCAGCAGGGACTGTTGGACCAGATACTCCCGACGCACGGCGAAATAGTGCAAGGGAAAGTGCGCGCGCAGCTCGGGCGAATAGCGCTGCTGATCCGCACTGGAGAATCCCTGCCGGCTTTTGGGCGCGGGATGGAAGGGATGGCCGTAACTCAGGGATTGCTCCGACTCCAGGTAAGCGCTGAGCGGCTCAGTGCTCCCGGTCATGGGCGCAGGGACAGCCAGAATGGCGGTGGTGACCTCCACGCTGTCGCGGATCTGCGCCAGCAGTTCTTCATTGAAAGGCCGCTCGTATCTGCAAGCAAGATCTTCGATCAGCAACACGGAAAGCGTCTGCCAATCCAGCGGGGCCCAGGCTTGCCCGGGCGCCTTGTAATAAGATGGCGATTGATAACGATAGTTGCCCGTGGGCGAAGCCCGTTCCACCACCACCAGCACGCGCGTATCGATGCGCGGCAGCAGGATGTGCATTGCCTGTCCCCGCGGCAGTGCCGCGCGCAGGGCCTGGGGCCAGTCGTTCTGGCCGAACAGCGGTCCGACGCTGACCTGCCCCTCCGGACTGGCCACCTCGCGGCAGTAGCAATTGAGCAGAGTCTCCAGACAACGCTGGCCGGCCTTGTCCTCGGCGAGCCGGGTTTGGTAGAAGCGTTGCAGCGTGTTTGACATCCCTTCCTCCATCAATCAGGTGCCAGCGTCCTGTGCCGATAAACGCTCAGGACGAGGAGATATGCGGCAGCCGAGGCGATGAGCCCCGCTCCCAGCAGAAACGGCGCACGCAGATCCAGTGCTTGCGCGCCCAGCCCGGCAAGCAGGCCGGCGAGCACCGCGCCCCACTTGGAACCGCTTTCCAGCCAGCCGAAGGTCTTGCCGGCATTGCCGGCATGCACCACGGACGCCACCAAGCCATGCAATGCGACGAAGCCCAGGGTCATGGCCACACCCATCGCCACACGCCAAAAGGCCAATCCCCACAGACTCTGTGCCAGGACTTGGCCAACGAGGGTGACGGCCAGTCCCAAGAATGCCAGCGCGAGTGCGGCGAGTCGCCTTTGCCCAAGATAAGTGCTCCACGGCGCGGCAATGACGAGGTACACCAGGTGGGGCAAGCCGAACAGCAGCCCGGCCATGCTCGCGGACAAGCCGGCGAAATACTGCTGGGCAAAGGAGACGAAATAAGGAAAGGTAATCACCGTCGCGAGCACGAACACGAACTGCAAGACGTAGACATGCTGCGGCGCCACGGACTCGCCAGGACTGCCCGTTGGCCGGACGGCGGCTTGCGCCCCCGGTGTGCCGGTCCATTCCGGCAAGCGCCAGATCAGAAACGCGGCCGCCAGGGGCAGCAATGCCAGATAGCGATAGAGCTCAATGGGCGAGTCCATGCCCACGAACAGCCCCAGCACCACGGGCGCCACGACCAAAGCGGCGCGGGCCGAGCCCTGCATCAGCGTCAGGCTGCGAGTCAGGGCCGACCCGTCGACGACCGTCGCCAGATAGGCGTTGGAAGCCGCGAAGGTGCCCCCGAGCAATCCCTGCAACGCGAGCGCCGCGAAAAACATGGCGGGGCTGTCGGCAAAACCGGCTAGGAGAAAGCTGCCCGCCAGGCCGAGCTGTGCCCGCAGGAGCAGGGCCCGTTTGCCGAAACGGTCCGCGAGCCGCCCCCACCAGGGGCTGCTCAGTGCCATGACGAGGGTCGGTACCACGTACAGCCAACCCGCCAGGTAAAGGGCATCGCTGTGCAGGGATTGGCTGAGGATCAGGCCAAAGAAAGGCGGCATGCCCAAGGCGGCAAAAGCGGCAATGAAGTGCCCCAGCATCACCGTGGCCACCACCCGTCTCTGCGCCTGGGTCATGACCACCTCAGGAAATTGGGCGCGCTCTTGCCATAGAACTTGTTCACATCCGCCGCCCCTGTAGTCTCCTTGCTTTCCAGGCTGGCGGCGCGCAACAGATACTTGATGTACAGATGCTCGTCCTCCAGCAGTACCCGGCGCGCCAGAGCCGTGTCCTCCCCCTGCCCCTCCAGGGCCGCCAGCACGTTTTCCAACTTGCCGCGCACGCGGGCGTACAGTGCCTCCCGTGTGCCGTGCCCCGCCTCCGCCAGGCTTTCCACCAGCGCCGCCACGTTCAACTGCAGGGTGATGGTGCTGAACATCTGCGCCAGGGGCAGCGCGCTATCCACGACGATGCGCCGGTCCTGCAGGCGGCCTAACCGCGGGGCCCAGTCCGGGCAGCGGGCGGCGAACATGCTTGCGCAGATGCGCCCGGCGTCGTTGTCCTTGAGCAGGAGACGCAGCCGCGGCTCCCGATCCGAGAGCACGAGCACCGAATTCTGCTGGTTGGATTCGAGGGCGATGCCGTAGCGTATCCAGAGCAGCAGATGCAGGCGCAGCGTCAAATCAAGGTAAGCATCGAAGAAATCCAGCACGCGTCCGGCGAAAAAGCGTGCCGCCAAGGATGCCATGACCAACCGGCCGTCCGGCGCGGCGGCGGGCAGGGCTGCCACCGGCACCAGATGACTGTCTTCCAAACCGTCCGGATAACGGCGCAGAATGAAGCCCAGAAAAGCTTGATGCGCCACATGCGCGCCCAAGCCCTCATCGGTGAGCAGCAGGCGGTCGCCGATAGCCGGCTCCCGGGCGGCGATGCTAGCCAGGATCTCCTGCATAACCTGTCCGTCACGGATGGTACTCGGCTTGATGGTGCGGATGTTCCGGGCGCCCAGGGTACGGATGGGCAGCGGAAGCTTAAGGTGCCAGTGCGGCGCGACCGCAGGCACGACGGTGCGCACCGACAAGGTCGGACTGACCTCCAGATGATCGCGGGGTGCCGGCATGATCCGGTCGCGCAGGCCGCTTTCAGCCAGGTAGCCGTCCAGTCGCGCCCACATGAAAGGATGCACGGGCAGCAAGGCGTGGCTTTTGCGAAGCGCCGGATCCAAGCCGACATCGGCGAAGCCCGGCCACCATTCCGCAGGCACAATGTCCCCGACGTACAGCGCCTGCGGCACCGCCAGCCAGCAAAGTTGGAATACGGGCTGGAACTCCGGCGCATAATGCGCGAGATCGGCGGCCGCGAAACCCAGCTTGGCGCGTGCCGTGGGATAAAACGGATGATCCTGGAAGGCCGCCCAGCGGTCGTAATGCAGCATGCGCGTCGACCAGTCGAGGCGGTCCAGGGCGTGTACCGCTCCAGCCTCCCCCTGCCAAGTCCGGGCGTAATGCCGCCGCGCATCCTCGCAGATTTCCCGGTGCTCGACGGCGGTCAGGCATTCGGCGGCAAAGTCGTCGAAGCGCCGGGCCGCTTCCGGCTGCAAGCCGTGCTGGAAACGCGCCAAAATCGCGGGCAGGTGTTGCAGATGCTCCAGACCGCGGCCATGCTCCCAGATGAGCACGAGCGCACGCAGGCGCCAATCCTGCATGAAGCGGCAACGCTGCACCGGCAGCCAGAGGCGCCCCTCTCCCAGATGGGTCACCATCAGCCACTGCCCATCCCGCAGCGCGGGCGGAAGCCGCGACGCAAAGGGCACCACTTCCCCCGTCACCACCTGCGCCCGGCTGACGCACTCGCGCACGTCCTCACGCAGCAAGGCATCCACCACCCGACGGCAGATGTAATCGGCATGCGTATCCCGACTGGCCATGACTGGCGCGGTCCTCATGGCTGCAGCTCCCAATGCAGGTCGGCGCTGGCGCGGTGCATGGCTTCCTCCACGGCTGCCGCACTCCTGCCTACGCCGCGCAAGACGCCCAGATAATCCTTGTTGGAGCGGCTCAGCGACACGGTCTCGCCGGCACTGCGCAGCGGCACGTAACTGAGAAGCGTTTCCAGCTCGGATCGAAAAAACGGTGCCGGCGCCTTGACTACCTTGCCCGCCTGCTGCGCCACAAAATACCGGATGGCGGCGGCCTTGCTGCTACCTTGCGCAAGCGCGAGGGACTCGCCCAGATGCAGGCGCAGCACGGTTTCGAAGTAAGACATGCCCAGCGCCTCCTGCATCAGGAAATCGCGGTGATCGCCGATGCTGCGGTAATTGATCTCGATCAGGCGCGGCCCGGCCGGCGTCAGGACGAATTCCGTGTGGCAGGCACCGAATCCCACCCCGAAGCGGGTGATCTGTTCCAGCACCGCCCTTTCCTCATCGCACCCGAGCCCCGTGCCCCACCGGGCTTCCAGTTCGATGAAATGGGGCGGCGGCGACAACGTTACCCGAAATCCGCCCAAAACGTGTATCTGCCTGCCGCTGCCCAGGGTTTCCAAAGTGTAGAGCGGTCCATCCAGGAACTCCTCGATCAGCAGCACCTGACCGGGTCGCCCTTTCCATATCGTCTGGCAGTGCGCCTCCAGCTCCGCGCGATCATGGGCCATTAACACCTGCTGGCTGGCCACGCCCTCGCGCGGCTTCAATATGCACGGGAAAGGCACCGCGCCCGCCACCTGCGCCAAGCTGGCCTGATCCCAGGCTTGGGCATGCCAGACCGTATCGATGGACTGCGATTGCAGATACGCGCGCATTTCCGCCTTGTTCTTGGCCCGGTAGCACACGCGCCAGTCCTTGCCAGGCAAGCCGAAATAGTCCGCCGCGATGGCCGTGCTGGTCTGCAAATGATCGCTGTTGGAAAAGATCGCCGCCGGCCGCCTTTTGCGACGGCTGACCGCGTCGATCACGGCGACGGGATTGAAAACATCGCAGGGCTGAATTTCATTGGGATAGGCATTCAACCCGGGCTGGCTGAAGTGCTGCCGGTGGGCCTCGGCGTGGTCCGTCAGCAGGACGACCGGCAGGCCGAGCGCACGCGCGGCGGGCAGGAAGCCCTCATTGACAGAGGGTGTCGGGACGTGCGCGATCAGAATCAATTCTTGCATGGATTCCTCCTGGAAACGCATGTGCGGATCGGCTCCGACGGGCTGGCAGGCTCACCGGCCAGCCCTGGGAGGCCAGTATCAGATGTTCACGCCCAGCTTCAGCAGATAGGCACGACCCGGCCCGGGCATGCGGCCAAAGCTGTAATCGACGCCGCGGAAGTAGTAATCCTCGTCGAAGATGTTGTTCACGCCCAGGCCGACCTGCATCGGCGTATTGTTCCAGCGGAATCCTTTGGTCACCTGGGCGTTCCAGAGCCAGTAGGCGGGAATTTTGCCCACCGAGCCCGTGGCATTTTCCGCTTCGGTATTCGCGGCGTCGGTATAGGCGGCGCTGAAATAGGAGCTGTTCACGTTCCAGTTCAGACTGCCCGTGCGATAGTTCGCCATGGTGGTGAACTGATGGCGGGAAGCAAAGGGCAGCTCCTTGCCCGCGGTGGTGCCGGACAACTGCTCCGTGTCGAGATAGGTATAGCTGGCCCGCAGATCCAAGCCGGGCAACGCGACCGGCGACCAGGCCAGCTCCGTTTCCACGCCTTGGTGCCGCGCCTCGCCCAAATTGCTGAAGCGGAAGCTGCCCCCGGAACGGTCCGCCTCGATCTTGTCTTTGAAGTCGATGCGGAAGGCGGTGACGCTGGTGCTCAAGCCTTCGGCCGGCGTCAGCCGCACGCCCGCTTCGTAGTTCTTCGCACGTTCCGCGCTTAGTTCCCCCTCGTAGACGATGTGGACGAACTGCACCGGGCGCAGGGATTCGTGATAATTGGCGAAGGCAAAGAGTTGGTCATTCATCTGGTAGCCGATGTCCAGACCCGGCAACAGGTCATTGGTGGGATTGCGGTCTTCGGCACCGGTCTGATTGTTGCGGTAATACAGCCTCGCTGACTCATAGCGCAAGCCGGGGGTAATCTTGAACCGGTCGTCCAGCAGGCTGAAGGTGTCGCTGGCGTAGAGCGCGATCGCATCATTCTCGAAGCGCCAGTCGCGCGGGACCGTGACCACCCCGCTGGCCAGACTGCGACTGTCCACAACGAAATCCACCTCCTCCCGCATGTAGCGCGCACCCAGCATGATCTTCTGCTTGGCGCCGGCATTCACGGTAAAGGTGTAGCGCGGTTCCGTGCCAAAGACCCAATAGTCCCTGGGCGAGGTGCTGACTGCCGTCGGATTGGCCGAATCCAGCGGCGAGCCAAAGCCGAACTCACGATGGCTGCGATGCCCGAAGTTGGTCCAGCTGAACTCGCTCTGATTGGCGAAGGCTTTGTTGAAAACCAGACTGCCGCGGACCGTGTCGCCCTTGAAGTAATCATAGGGGCGGGTGGATTGATTGCGGTCCTGATCATAGGCCGTGGGCGCCAGCGCTCCGGGCAGCTCGGTGTCGGCATCATAGTACTGGAGCCGGCCCCTGACCTCGGTGCTGTCCGTAGGCAGCCAGTCGGCATCCAACATGATGTTGTTGACCTTCGTATCCGAATGATCCCGGAAGGATTGGCCGTCGATGCGATTGGCCATGAGCTGGATGCCAAAGCGATCGGAGATGAAACCGCCGGCACGGGCGAAGCTGTCGGTCAGCAAATGACCGTTTTCCGAAATCGTGAGCGTCTCCCGGGCACCGACGCTGAACTTCTCGGGAATGGGCCTGGTGATGAAGTTGACCACGCCGCCCACGTTGTTGGGCCCGTAGTGCACCGCCACGCCGCCGCGCGCCACGTCGATGCGCTCCACCATTTCCATGGTCAGCGGAAACAGGGACATGCCGGTCTGCCCGTAGGGCGCCAGCGTGATGGGGATGCCGTCCACCAGGATCAGCGTCTGCTCGCTACGCAGGGGATTGAGGCCGCGCACGCCGATGTTGGGCAGAGTGCCCACCCCGCTTTCGTCCTGGGTGCGCACGCCTGGCACCAAGCGCAGGGCGTCCTCCACGGTGCGCGAGCCGGAATCATGCAGCTCGGTCTCGGTGACCACATCGCGCGCGCCGGGATAGGTCTTGATGGACTCTTCGGTGGGCGCGCCGAGCCAGTCGGCGGCAACCGTCACCTCCTTCAAGCGGGTGCTCTGGGCATCGCCACCGCTGACAGCGGCCGCGGCCTTGCTCCGCGTAGCGCTCTCGCTTTCCTTGTCCTGGCTGTAAGCTGGGATGGCGCCGCACGCCAGACCAATGGCGATGGCAAGCTGGGTGGTCACGAACGTGACCCGTTTGGAAGATCGCCGCATGTAACTCTCTCCTGGTTCAAAGCAAGCACTGATAAGTGGCTGGCTACCCTGGCCCAGGAGGGGCGGGATGGCTGGCTAAAGCAACGGTTTATTTGGTGAGAATCAATTTCCCGTTTCGGGTAATGCGCAAGCGGTACAGCTCTCCCTGATGCTCGATGACGAGTTCCCGCGCCGCGTGAAACAGCTCGCTCGTGCTCAAGCACGGTGGGCCTTGTTGCGCTTGCTCCCCTTCCGACGCTTTGCCGGTGCGTCGCTTGGCATCCGGTGCATTCTTATTGCTCATTGGAAACCCCGAATCGTATACGCTACGGCAGGCATAGTATTACAAATGCGAATCGTTATCAATAGCATTATTGAATTGGCCCTGATTGCGCTTGGCCGTGAAGCCGCGCCACGGTCGGGATTGGACATTCATCCGCTCAAGCCACACCTGCCATGGGCAACCACCCCCATGATGGACATCTGAAATAAAAGCACGGCGCGAATCGCCTTGGCATCAAAGTATCAGGCTGGAGCGTACGAGGTGCGCAGATCATCCGCAGCATGCAACCCGAAACACCGCCTCCCAGGAAGAAGAACTGCGTCCAGAGAGGGGTGCGGCCCTGCGCGGAGCCAAAACCGGCTATCCTCTGGCCGATCCAACCGCCCAGCGCTCGGCGCCAATAAAAAACCCGGCTCGGAGCAAGTCCGAGCCGGGTGATGTAGGTGGCGTCCCCATGGGGATTCGAACCCCAGTTACCTGCGTGAAAGGCGGGTGTCCTAGGCCTCTAGACGATGGGGACGCGGAAACGCGCTTAGTTTATTCGAGATGCCAAGGCCGCGCAAGGACGGCGGCTCAAGGCTTCTGCATGCTGGCGACGGCGGCGATGAGCAGCACGAAGAAGCCGATGGGGATCAGCATGAAGCCGTTGGTCTGCCACTCGTCGACGATGCCGAAGACGAAACCGACCACGATCAGCAACGTGCCAAAAACCACCAGGAGCTTGCCGGCCATGCGACGCCTCTAAACAATCAAGGCTAGACGGATCGTCTAGCCTGATGTCGGGGATTTGGTGGAGCCAGGCGGGATCGAACCGCCGACCTCTTGAATGCCATTCAAGCGCTCTCCCAGCTGAGCTATGGCCCCGATGTGGGGCGTAATTTACCTAGGCCCGCGGGCCGTGTCAAGTGTTCGTTCCGCTCCCCCCGGCACGTGCCCAATGCAGGGCGCGCCCCAGCCGCGCCAGGGTCTCCGCCCGGCCCAGCAGCGCCAGGGTCACGTCGATGGGCGGCGAGACGGCGCGGCCGGCGATGGCCACGCGCAGGGGCTGGGCCAGCTTGCCGAGCTTGGCGCCCGCCGCCTCGGCCACCCGGTTCACCAGCTCGTGAATGGCCGGTGCGCTCCAGTCCTCGAGCGCCTCGAAGGCCTGCTGCACGGCCTCCAGCAGCGGCAGCGCGTCAGCGGTCAGGTGCTTGGCCGCGTCCTTGGGCTCGTAGGCCGCGGGCGCCCGATAGAAGAACAGACTGTTGTCGGCCATCTCCACCAGGGTCCGGGCACGCTCCTGCTGGGTCCTGACCACCTCCGCCAGCGCCGGACCGGCGTCCGAATCCACGCCGCGCTGCTGCAGGAAGGGCCGCAGCCGCGCGGCCAGCTGCGCTGGATCGCTGTGCTTGATGTGATGGGCGTTCAGCCACAGGAGCTTTTCCGGGTTGAACACCGAAGCCGCCTTGTTCACGTCCTCGATGTGGAAATAGCGGATCATCTCCTCGCGGCTGAAGACCTCCTGATCGCCGTGGGACCAGCCCAACCGCACCAAGTAATTCAACAGGGCATCGGGCAGGTAGCCCTCGTCCCGGTACTGCACCACGCTCACCGCGCCGTGGCGCTTGGACATCTTCTGCTTGTCGGGCCCGAGAATCATCGGCACGTGGGCATAGCGCGGCGGCGTCGCGCCCAGGGCCTGCAGGATCTGGATCTGGCGCGGCGTGTTGTTGAGGTGGTCGTCGCCGCGGATCACGTCGGTGATGCCCATGTCCCAGTCGTCCACCACCACGCAGAAATTGTAAGTGGGCGAGCCGTCGCTGCGGGCAATGATGAGATCGTCGAGCTCGCTGTTCTGGAAGACCACGCGCCCGTGAATCAGATCATCCACCACCGTTTCGCCCTCGTCGGGACTGCGGAAGCGCACCACCGGCTCCACGCCTTCCCGGGGCGCGGTGCGATGGCGGCAACGGCCATCGTAGCGGGGCTTCTCGCCACGGGCGCGCTGCTCCTCGCGCATGGCGTCCAGTTCCTCCCGGGTACAGTAGCAGTGATAAGCCTGGCCGGCGTCCAGGAGCTGCCCAATGACTTCCCGGTAACGGTCGAAGCGCTGGGTCTGGTAATATGGCCCCTCGTCCCAGTCCAGCTCGAGCCAGCCCATGCCGTCCAGGATGGCCTGCACCGACTCGGGCGTGGAACGCTCCAGGTCGGTGTCCTCGATGCGCAGCACGAACTGGCCGCCGTGGCTGCGGGCATGGAGCCAGGAATACAGGGCGGTGCGGGCGCCGCCGATGTGCAGGTAGCCGGTGGGGCTGGGCGCGAAGCGGGTACGAACGGTCATGGACGATCCTATCGAGTAAGAACCATGGATAAAGATACGGATGTTATCATCATTGGCGGCGGCCCGGCAGGCCTGCACATGGTTTTCCAGGCCGGCCTCTACGGCATGCGCAGCCTGCTCATCGACGCCCTGCCCCAGCCCGGCGGCCAGTTGGCGGCCCTCTACCCGGACAAGCTCATCTACGACGTACCCGGCTTTCCCAGCGTCCTGGCCCAGGAGCTGATCGAACGGCTGCTGGCGCAGGCCGAGGCCTTCGAGCCCCGCTACCGCTGGGGAGAACGGGTGGACACCCTCAACTTCGCCGACGGCCGCTGGACCGTGGGCACCGCCCAGGGGCAATGGCGCGCCCCGGTGGTGGTGCTGGCCGCCGGCATCGGCGCCTTTGCGCCCAAAAGACCGCGCGCGGAAGGGCTGGAACACTACGAGCGGCTCGATCAGGTCCGCTACCAGGCGGATGCGGCGGCCGACTGGCATGGCCGCCGCATCCTGATCCAGGGCGGCACGGCCCAGGCGGTGGCTGCGGCCGTCGCGGCGGCGCAGACGGCCGCCGGCGTGGACCTCGTGCACCGCAAGGATGAATTCGAACTGCTGCCCCATCATGCCGAGCCCTTCCGCCAGCTGCGCCAAGCCGGCCGGATCCGCTGCCGCATTCCCTACACGGTCAATGCGCTCGGCGGCACCGACGCGCAGCTGAAATGGGCTAAACTCAAAGGATACGGCACGGCGGACGTCACCGTGGAAACGGATCTCTTCCTGCCGCTGCTGGGTTTCGGCGCCGCGCTGGGCCCGATCAAGGATTGGGCGCTGCCCCTGCAGGCCGGCGCCGTTGCCGTCGACCCGGCGAGCATGGAAAGTCCGCAGCGCCAATTATACGTCATCGGCGACATGGCCGCGTATGCGGGCAAGGCCAAGCTCATCGTGATCGGATTCAGCGAAGCGGCCATTGCCGCACGCCATGCTTTCAACTATATATACCCAGGTACACGCTTACCCACGGCCTATTCGTCCAACATCGGGCCGCTGGACCTCGGCAGGACGCGTCCGCGCCAAGCCGAGGATAGTACAAAAATTTGACGCACTCAGACCTAGATCTTACCATGTGCTGCCATGCAAGCCTGTAACACCGCTCTGCTTCACACCCTGCGCACCGGTCGCGTATCCCGCAACAAGGACTACGGCCTGCTGGCGCACGCGGACGGGCTGCACACCTATCGGCTGCACCAGCGCCTGCTCGGCCTGAGCCGGCGCCTGTGCGCCAGCGGGCCGGATCAGCAGCGCATCGAAAGGACAGGTAGCCAAGAAATCCGGATCGAAATCCACGGCCTGCCCGGCAATGGCCGGGAAATTGCCTATCTCGATCCGTCAGAGGCCCAGGTGCTGGCCGCATACTCCATTCCCGAATGGAGTCGGACGGCCATCGCCGCAGCCACGGGAGGTAGATGACATGCGAGCCCTACTGCTACTATTGCCCGCGCTGGGCCTGAGCGCCTGCGCCCACGTCGATACCACGGCCACCGCGCCGGCGCAAGCGTCCCAAGTCCCCGCCGCCCCCCAGGATCTCCAGGCCGCTGATGCCGCCAGCAGCGTCCAGCTGCAAAAATCCCAATCCAAGCGCAGCAAAGCAGGACAAAGCAGCGCCTCCACGGCCTACGCCGGCGAGGGGAGCTACCCGACCCTGGATCTGCAGGAAGAAGAAAGCACCATCTGGGAGCACCTGAACGGCGGCTTCCAGATCAGCACATTGTCCCGGGTCGAAGTGGACTACTGGCGCGAATACTACAGCCAGCGCCCCAAGCTGATCTCGGCCATCTTCGAACGCTCCAAACCGTTCCTGCATTCCGTGGTCAAGGAGGTGGAAGCACGCGACCTGCCCATGGAGCTGGCGCTGCTGCCCGCCATCGAGAGCGGCTTCCATCCCTTTGCCTATTCCCGCAGCCACGCCTCGGGACTGTGGCAGTTCATTCCCATCACGGCCAGCCGCTTCAAGCTCAATGCCGACGACTGGATGGATCTGCGCCGTGACGTGAACGCCTCCACCAATGCCGCCTTGGACTACCTCACCTACCTGCACGGCTTCTTCAACGGCGACTGGCTCCTGGCCATCGCCGCCTACAACGCCGGCGAGGGCCGCGTGCGCAAGGCGGTGGAGAAGAACCTGGCGGCTGGACTGCCGACCGACTTCTGGAACCTGGACCTCCCTCGGGAAACCCGGGACTACGTGCCGCGTCTGCTGGCCATGGCGCAGATCGTGCGCGAACCCCGCAATCACGGCCTGACCCTGCCGGCCATTCCGGCCGCGGCCACTGTCGCCTCGGTGCCCATTCAGGAGCCGCTGGACCTGGGCGTGGCCGCCCGCATCCTGGACATGCCGGTGGATGACCTGAAGCTGCTCAACCCCGGCCTGAAGAAATTTTCCACGCCGCCGGACCGGGAATACAAGCTGGCCATTCCCAAGGACAAGCTGAAGAATTTCACCACGGCGCTGGCCCAACTGGCCCCGGCGGACAAGCAGCCCTGGGAGCGCCACGTGCTGGCCAAGGGCGAGACCCTGGAATCGGTGGCCCGCCGCTACGGCGTGGACCCGGACCAGCTGAGAAAGCAGAATCCGCGCGAAACCGGCAATTACCGGGCCGGGGAAACGCTGCTGATCGCCCAGTCGCCGGTGCGCTACCCGAGCAGCTTCCTGGCCTCCGCCGGCGAGTCCATCAGCGCGGCGGAGCCGGGCAAAGCCAAGCCCAGCGCGCCGGTATTGGCCGGACTTTCGGGCGGCAACGTCCCGCAACGCATCTCCGCCAGCGCCTTGTCGAGCCTGGTCAATGGTACGCCCAAAGCCCATAGCGCGGTCCTGGCCGAGAGCAACCGGCGTTGGAGCAACGCCGAGCCCGCCGGCAAGATCCGCGAAGTGGTCGTGAAAGCGGGCGAGACCCTCTTCCGCATCGCCAAAAACGCCAACGTGCCGCTGGAAGACCTGCGCCGCTGGAACCGCTTGGCTGCCGACGACCAGATCCGACCCGGCCAGCGCCTGGTCCTGACCGACAGTGGCACAGCCGGCAACGGCCAACTGTTCAGCCGCACCGGCCCGACCCCCCTGGCCAGCACCCCCGGCATCGGCATGCCCAGCAGAAGCAGCCGCGATGACGCGGATGCGGAGCACGCCGGCCAGACCAGGAAGATCACCTACGTGGTGCAACTGGGCGATACCCTGTGGAGCATCGCCCGGCGCTTCAATGTCGCCTTCCACCAGCTGCTGGCCTGGAACCGCCTTGGCGAGCGCCCGGAACTGCGCCCCGGCGACAGCATCACCCTGTACGTCGGCAAGCAGGCAGGCAAGGGCGATTAGCCGGCCGACGATGCGCCCGGCCGCCCGACTTGCCCTGCTGCTTTTTCTGGCGGCCGGCTTGAGCGCCTGTGGCGGCGGCTCCAAGCCCGCGCCCCACAACAACCGCCTGCTGGATACCCCGCTGCCGCCGGCCACCGGGGGACAGCTGCGCAATGCGGTCGGTGCCGACGCCAGCAATCTCATTCCCTTCATCGGCGCGGACTCGGCCTCCCACGAGATCGCCGGCTACCTGTTCAACAGCCTGCTCAAATACGACAAGAACCTGGAATTGGTCGGCGACCTGGCCAGCCGCTGGACCGTCAGCCCCGACGGGCTCACCCTCACCTTCACCCTGCGGCCCGACATCCGGTGGGCCGACGGCGCGCCGCTCACCAGCGCGGACGTGCGCTACACCTTCGATACCATCATCGATCCCAAGACCCGCACGCCCTACAGCAGCGACTACGAACTGGTGGCCTCCCTCAGCACGCCCGATGCCCGCACCGTCGTGGTCCGCTACAAGGAGCCTTTCGCCCCCGCCCTGTCCACCTGGGCCGCCCTGTCCATCCTGCCGGCCCATATCCTGCGAGGCCAAGACATCAACAACACGCCCTTCGCCCGCAATCCCGTGGGCAGCGGCTTCTATCAGCTGGCGCAGTGGGTGCCAGGCCAGTTCATCAATCTGCGCTACAACCCGAGGAGCTTCGCCGGCCGCCCCTTCATCGACCGGATCAACTACCGCATCATGCCGGACCCGGCCGCCCAGTTCCTGGAATTGAGCGCCGCCAATCTGGACCAGATGGGACTGAGCCCGGTCCAGTACACCCGGGTTTTCCCGGCGCGCCCGGCCCTGCGGGAATCCTTCAACACCTACAAGTACCTGGGCAACAATTACACTTATTTGGGCTTCAACCTGAAGAAAGCCCCCTTCAACGACCGTCGCGTCCGGCTGGCGCTCGACTACGCCATCGACAAGGACGAACTGATCAAGGGAGTGGCGCTGGGCCAGGGCTTGCCCATTGCCGCTCCCTTCAAGCCGGGCACGCGCTGGTATCCGGCCGATCTGCGGCCCTACCCCTACGATCCGGCCAAGGCCCGGCAACTGCTGGCCGCGGCCGGCTGGCGCGATTCGGACGGCGACGGCTGGCTGGACAAAAACGGCCGCCCCTTCCGTTTCGAGATCGTCACCAACAACGCCAATGAATCACGGCAACTGGCCGCCACCCTGATCCAGCGCCGCCTGCGCGCGTTGGGCATCGACGTGCGCATCCGCCTGGTGGAGTGGGCGGCCTTCCTGAGCCAATTCATCCACACCGGCAACTTCGACGCCGTGATCCTGGGCTGGAGTCTCTCGCTGGATCCGGACCAGTACAGCATCTGGCACTCCAGCGAGCAGGGCCCCGGCAAATTCAACTTCATCGGCTACAGCAATCCCGCCGTCGACCGGCTGCTGGTCGCCGGCCGCCGGGAAATGGACCTCGACCGGCGCGTCCGCATCTATCATCGGTTCGCCCGGGAACTGCATGCCGACGCCCCCATCGTGTTCCTCTACGCCCCTTACTCGCTCGTAGCCGTGCACAAGCGGGTGCGCGGGATCGAGCCCGCGCCGGCCGGCATCGGCTACAACCTCGAGCAGTGGTACATCCCCAAGCCCCTGCAGCAGCTTGCCCTGCAGCCGTAGGAGTAGCCCCTGTCGCCGGGGCCATAGTATGATGCTGGCACTATGCTGAGCTACATCGCCAAACGCCTGGCCTGGATGCTGCCGATACTGCTGGGGATCACCCTGATCTCCTTCGTCATCATGCACCTGGCGCCCGGCGACATCACCAGCACCGAGGCCAGCCTGGACCCGCGCATGGGTGCTGAGGCCCGCGAGCGCCTGCGTGCCGCCTACAACCTGGACAAGCCCCTGCTGGTGCAGTACGGCCTCTGGCTGGAGCGCCTGGTGCATCTGGACTTCGGCAACTCCTTCGCCCCCGACGGCGCCAAGGTCATCGACAAAATCGCCCAGCACCTGCCCGTCACCCTGCTGATCAACGCTCTCGCCATGCTCCTGATCCTGGCCGCGGCCATTCCGGTCGGTGTCGCCTCCGCCGTGCGCGCGCACTCCAGCTTCGACCGCATCACCACCGTGCTGGTCTTCATCGGCTTTGCCATTCCCAGCTTCTGGCTGGCCTTGATCCTGATGATCTGGCTCGGGGTGGAGCACGCCTGGCTGCCCATCACCGGCCTGGCCAGCCTGGACCACGACCAACTGCCCTTCTGGGAGCGGCTGTGGGACAGCGCCCGCCACCTGGTGCTGCCCGTCTTCATCTCGGCCATCGGCGGCATTGCCGGCTTCAGCCGCTACATCCGCTCCAACACCCTGGAAGTGCTGCGCCAGGACTACATCACCACCGCCCGCGCCAAGGGCCTGCGCGAGCAGCAGGTCATCTACACCCATGCCCTGCGCAACGCCCTGCTGCCCACCATCACCATTCTGGGCCTGTCCATTCCCGGCCTCATCGGCGGCTCGGTGATCGTGGAAAGCCTCTTCTCCATCCCCGGCATGGGCAAGCTTTTCTACGATGCCGTGCTCATGCGCGATTTTCCCGTGGTCATGGGCATCCTGGTCATCGGCGCCGTGCTCACCCTTCTGGGCAACCTGCTGGCGGATCTGGCCTATGCCTGGGCCGACCCGCGCGTGCGCCGGGGTTTGAACGCATGAGCCTGTGGCAGCGCCTGCGCCGCAACCCGACCGCCGTCCTGGGCGGGCTGGTGATGGCCGCCATCGCCCTCCTGGCCCTGGCCGCGCCCTGGGTAGCCCCCTACGACCCCAACGCCATCGACGTGAACGCCATCCTCAAGCCCCCGTCCCTGGCCCATCCCATGGGCACGGACCGGCTGGGCCGGGACGTGCTGTCGCGCATGATCTACGGCGCCCGCATCTCCCTGTCCGTGGGCTTGGTGGCCGTCGGTTTGGCCACGCTCATCGGCGTGCTGCTCGGCGCCATTGCCGGCTACTACCGCGGGCTCACCGACAGCTTCATGATGCGGCTGGTGGACATCATGCTGGCCATCCCCACTTTCTTCCTGATCCTGGCCGTGATCGCCTTCCTGGAACCCAGCATCTTCAACATCATGGTGGTCATCGGCCTGACTTCATGGATGGGGGTAGCACGTCTGGTGCGCGCCGAATTCCTGGGCCTGCACGACCGGGAGTTCGTCCTGGCCGCCCGGGCCCAGGGCGCCAGCGACCTGCGCCTCATCTTCCGGCACTACCTGCCCAACAGTCTGGCCCCGGTCATCGTCACCGTCATCCTCAGCATTGCCGGCGCCATCCTGGTCGAATCCGGCCTGTCCTTCCTCGGCCTGGGCGTGCAGCCGCCCGCCGCCAGCTGGGGCAACATCCTGACCGAGGGCAAGGAATACATCCAGTTTGCCTGGTGGCTGTCCGTCTATCCCGGACTGGCCATCCTGGTCACCGTACTCAGCTACAACCTGCTTGGCGAGGGGCTGCGCGACGCGCTCGATCCGCATCATGAGCGCATGCCTGATCGTCCATGAACCCGTTTCGATGATCGACACAAGGAGAATGTATGGGATTCCTGCAAGGTAAGAAGGCTTTGATCGTCGGCGTCGCCTCCGACCGCTCCATCTCCTGGGGCATCGCCCAGGCCATGCAGCGCGAAGGGGCCGAACTGCTGCTGACCTACCAGAACGAGCGCCTGCGCGAGCGGGTGGAGAGCCTGGCGGCCGAACTCGGTGCGCCCGCGCCCCTGCCCCTCGACCTGGGCGAGCAGGAACAGCTCGATGCCGTGGTGGCCGACATGCAGCGGCGCTGGGACGGCCTCGACATCGCCGTGCACGGCGCCGCCTTCGCCCCGAAAAACGAGCTGGCCGGACCCTACATCGACGCGGTCACCCGCGAGGGCTTCCAGATCGCCCATGACGTGTCCAGCTACAGCTTCACGGCGTTGGCCAAGGCCTGTCGGCCGCTGATGCAGGGCCGGCGGGGGGCTCTGCTGACCCTGAGCTATCTGGGCGCAGTGCGCGCCATGGAAAACTACAACGTCATGGGGCTCGCCAAGGCCAGCCTGGAGGCCAGCGTGCGCTACCTGGCCCACTCGCTCGGCCCCGAGGGCATCCGCGTCAACGCCATCTCCGCCGGCCCCATCCGCACCCTGGCGGCCAGCGGCATCAGCGGCTTCAAGAGCATCCTCGACCATTACGAGCAGCACGCCGCACTCAAGCGCAACGTCACCATCGAGGAAGTCGGCAACGCAGGCGCCTTTCTCTGCTCCGATCTGGCGTCCGGCATTACCGCCGAAATCACCTACGTGGACGCCGGCTACAGCGCCATGGGCATCTAGCTAGCAGCACTCCCACCCGGGCCGTACCCGCGGCAGGCAAACGAAAAGGCGTGAGGGAGACTCCCTCACGCCTTTCGTATTGGCCGGCTGAGCGGCTACAGCTTGTCCTTGTAGACCTTGATTTCTGCCTTGGCGCGCAGGGTCTGCAAATAGCTCCTGAACGCCTGATTGCCGCGCTGGTTTTGCAGGAAATCCGCGATCTGCTGACGGATGGGCGCCTGCAGGGTGTCCGGCGCCGGCTTGTTCACCGCATCCACGCTGTACACGAAGGCGCCGCCCGGCATGCTGGCCGTGCCGACGCTGACTTTGCCGGCGGCCGGCGGCGGCGCCTTGAAAATGGCCATGGCCAGGGGCTGCGGCAGTTGCTCGGCGTTGCGACGGGACACAGTGGCGGCGTCCACCTGATAGCCTTTGGCTCGCGCTGCCTCGCTGAGGCCCTGTCCCGCCTGCACCGCCTTCAGCAGCGCCTGGGCGTTCTCCTTGGCCAGCGCCTCCGCCTTCTGCTCCTTGAGCAGCGTGCTGATGCGCTCCTGCACCGCCGCCAGATCCTGCTGCTTGGCCGGCTCACGCGCCGCCAGATGCATTGCCAGCACGCGCCCATCGGGCAGATCCACCGCATCGCTGTTCTTGCCCTGCAGCACTTTGGCCGAAAAAGCCTGGGCGACCACGTTGGGACTGGCAAACACCCCCTGGGCCGGACCGTCGCGCGTCAGCCAGTCGCTCTGCTCCACCTGCAGCCCGAATTCCTTGGCCACTCCTGCCAGCCCCTGGGTCTGCTGGGTGAACAGCACGTCCTTGAAGTTCTCCACGGCGGCATCGAAGGCCTGCTCGGCCTTCTGGCGACGCACCTGATTCTCCAGTTCGGCGCGCACGTCCTCGAAGGGCTGCGTGTGGGCCGGACGGATCTCTTCCAGCTGAATGATGTGGAAACCAAAGGGAGTGCGCACCGGCGCGCTGATCTCGCCCGGCTTCAGCGCGAATACGGCATCCTCGAACGGCTTGACCATGGTGCCGCGCCCGAAGAAGCCGAGCTCGCCGCCCTGCGCGGCGGAACCGGGATCCTGCGACTCCGCCTTGGCCAGGGCGGCGAAATCCGCGCCGCCGCGCAACTGCTTGACCAGGGTTTCCGCCTTGCCCTGTGCCTGCTTCACCGCTTCGGCACTGGCATCCTGCGGCACGCTGATCAAAATGTGGCGGGCGCGACGCTGCTCTTCCACGGTGAAATTCGACTTCTGCTTCTCATAGGCCGCCTTCAGCTCGTCCTCGCTGACCTTGGCCTGCGCTGCGAACTGCTCGGGTCCCAGGATCACGTAATTGACCTTCACCCGCTCCGGCAGCTTGAACTCCGCCTGGTGCGTTTTGTAGTACTGCTCCACCTCCGCCGGGGTCACGCTCACCTGGGCGCTGAAGGCCTGCGCCGGCAGAAAGGCCACCTGGACATTGCGCGTTTCCTCGCTGATCGCGTACAGGGCGGCCACTTCCTGCGGCGTCGTCAGCGGCGCGACGGTGATGCCCTGCTCCAGTTGGCGCACCGCCAGTTCCTCGCGCACCTGCGCCTCGAAGGCGGTGGGCGTCAGTCCCTGTTGCGCCAGCAGTTGCTCATAGCGCTGCTTGGAAAAACCCTTCTCGTCGGAAAAAACCGGCAATCCCTGAATGAAGCGCACCACCTCGGCATCGGTGACCTGCAGCCCCAAGCGCTTGGATTCGTTCACCAGTACCTGGTAATTGATCAGGGCGTCCAGCACCTGCTCCTTCAGCTTGAGCTGTTCCAGCATCTGCGGGGTGAAATCCTTGCCCAGCATCTGCCGATAGCGTTCGCTTTCCTGCTTGTAGCGCTCTTGGAAGATCTTCTGGCTGATGGGCGTGCCGTCCACCTCCGCCACCTCGGTTTTGTCCGGCCGATCCGTAAAATAGTCGCCTACGCCCCACAAGACGAAAGACAGGGCAATCAGCACCAACAGCAGCTTGGCCACCCAGGACTGGCCAACATTTCGAAACGCGTCAAGCATAGGTCAATGATCCAATTCAGAAGGCGGAAACGAATTCGCGCTACATGATACCCAAATCCTGTCGGCTAAACAGTACTTTCAGACCATTTCCTGCCGATTCTGCAAGCGGCAGGAGACGGATGCCGCAAGCAATAAAAAAGGCGAACCTTTGCAGATTCGCCTTTCGGTTGTGGCGGGGTGGACGGGGCTCGAACCCGCGACCTCCGGCGTGACAGGCCGGCATTCTGACCGACTGAACTACCACCCCTGATTTTGGACACTCACACTGGTGGGCGGTGAGGGGTTCGAACCCCCGACATTCGGTGTGTAAAACCGACGCTCTCCCAGCTGAGCTAACCGCCCTGAAAGATGCTTATCCTACCGCATCCTTCAGCGTTTTACCAGCCTTGAATTTAGGCGTCTTGGAAGCCTTGATTTCAATCTCTTCGCCGGTGCGCGGGTTGCGGCCCTTGCGGCCTTCGCGGGCAGCAACGGAGAAAGTGCCAAAGCCGACCAAAGTCACCTGATCACCCGCAGCCAGCGCTTCGGTGATGGCTTTGACGGTCGCGTCAATGGCATGGCCAGCGGCGGTCCTGGAAATGCCAGCACCTTGCGCTACTTTTTCCACGAGTTCAGATTTGTTCACGTTTTACTCCCCCTTTAGTTGTTTGTGTGCCTGGATATCTATATAGCAAGCCCGCGAAGAGGGTGTCAAGGCCGGAAGCCTTGACACGCCTTGGTTTTTAATGGGCCGTGGCCCCTTCCCCCACTTTGGCGCCCGCGGTTTTCTCCGAATGCGCCGCCTCGGGCAGGGGCGTGGGCTGGTACTCTAATGCCGTTTCCAGCACTTCGTCAATCCAACGCACCGGCTTGATGGTCAGCTGCTCCAGGACATTGTTGGGAATATCCCTCAGATCCTTCTCGTTTTCCTTGGGAATGACGACGGTCTCGATGCCCCCGCGGTGAGCCGCGAGCAGCTTCTCCTTCAGGCCGCCGATGGGCAGCACCTCGCCGCGCAGGGTGATTTCGCCGGTCATGGCCACGCTGGCCTTGACCGGAATCCCCGTAAGCGCGGACACCAGGGCCGTGCACATGCCGATGCCTGCGCTCGGGCCGTCCTTGGGCGTGGCGCCTTCGGGCACATGGATATGCACGTCCATCTTCTGGTAGAACTCCGGATCGATGCCCAGCAGACGGGCCCGGGAGCGCACCACGCTCATGGCCGCCTGGATGGACTCCTGCATGACGTCGCCCAGTTTGCCGGTAAAGGTCTGCTTGCCCTTGCCGGGCAGGGCCACCGCCTCGATGGTGAGCAGATCGCCGCCCACCTCGGTCCAGGCCAGGCCGGTCACTTCGCCGATGCGGTTTTCCGTCTCCGCCTTGCCGAAGCTGAAGCGGCGCACGCCCAGATACTTGTCCAGGCTGTCCTGGGTCACCGTCACGCTGGTGATCTGCTTGTCCAGCAGCAGTTCCTTGACCACCTTGCGGCAGATGCGGGCGATCTGGCGCTCCAGATCGCGCACGCCCGCCTCCCGGGTGTAGTGGCGGATGATGTCGCGGATCACGTCCTCGTGAATGGCAATCTCGCCGTCCTTGAGGCCATGGTTCTGCATCTGCTTCGGCACCAGGTACTTGAGGGCGATGTGGGTCTTTTCGTCCTCGGTGTAGCCCGCCAAGCGGATGATCTCCATGCGGTCCAGCAACGGCCCGGGCATGTGCAGCGTGTTGGCGGTGGTCACGAACATGACCTCCGACAAATCGTAGTCCACCTCCAGGTAATGATCATTGAAGGTGCTGTTCTGTTCGGGGTCGAGCACCTCCAAGAGGGCGGAAGCCGGATCGCCGCGGAAATCCATGGACATCTTGTCCACCTCGTCCAGCAGCAACAGCGGATTCTTGGTGCCCACCTTGGCCATGGTCTGGATGATCTTGCCCGGCAGGGCGCCGATGTAGGTGCGCCGATGGCCGCGGATCTCCGCCTCGTCACGAACGCCGCCCAGGGCCATGCGCACGAACTTGCGGTTGGTGGCCCGGGCGATGGAGCGGCCGAGCGAGGTCTTGCCGACGCCGGGCGGGCCGACCAGGCACAGGATCGGCCCCTTGGAGCCGCCGGTGCGGTTCTGCACCGCAAGATATTCGATGATGCGCTCCTTGACCTCTTCGAGCCCGTAGTGGTCCTCGTCCAGGATCTGCTTGGCCAGGGCGATGTCCTTGCGCACCTTGCTGCGCTTTTTCCAGGGCACGTTCACCAGCCAATCGATGTAGTTGCGCACCACCGTGGCCTCGGCGGACATGGGACTCATCATGCGCAGCTTCTTGAGCTCCGCTTCCGCCTTGGCGCGCGCCTCCTTGGACATGCCGGCCGCTTCGATGCGCTTGGCCAGCTCGTCCAGATCGCCGCCGCCCTCGCCCTCCAGATCGCCGAGTTCCTTCTGAATGGCTTTCATCTGTTCGTTCAGGTAGTACTCGCGCTGGCTCTTCTCCATCTGCCGCTTGACGCGGCCGCGAATGCGCTTTTCCACCTGCAGCAGGTCGATTTCCGATTCCATCAGGCCCAGAAGATGCTCGAGGCGCTGGCGAATGCCCTTCATTTCGAGAATTTCCTGCTTCTCCTCCAGCTTGAGGGAGAGGTGGGCAGCCACCGTGTCCGCCAGGCGCGCGGGATCGTCGATGCTGGCCAGCGAGGCCAGGATCTCCGGCGGAATCTTCTTGTTCAGCTTGACGTACTGCTCGAACTGGTTGAGAACCGAGCGCATGAGGGCTTCCACCTCGCGGTCCTCGACCGGCTGCTCGGACCAGGCATGCACCCGGGCCATCAGGCGATTGGCGCTGGGGATGAACTCCTCGACCTTGGCCCGTTCGTTGCCCTCCACCAGCACCTTGACGGTACCGTCCGGCAGTTTCAGGAGCTGAAGAATGGTCGCCAGGGTGCCGACCGTGTGGATGTCCTTGGCATCCGGTTCGTCGTCGGCCGCGTTCTTCTGGGCCACGAGCAGGATGTTCTTGTCGCCGGCCATGGAGTCTTCCAGTGCGGTAATGGATTTCTGCCGGCCGACGAAAAGCGGAATGACCATGTGGGGAAACACCACCACGTCGCGCAGCGGCAGGACCGGCACGGTGACGGAGGCATTCTCCACGACTGTTATTTTGTTTTCCTCTTGTGCCATAAGGTGCACCTCATGCAAAGTGTCGCATAACTTTAAATATGGGCAGGCGCGGCGTATTTCAAGCTTTGCTTCTAAACAGGAACGCCGGCCCTGGGGCCGGCATTCCGTGGCGGTCGGCCTGTGCCAGCCCTGACGCTTTCAAGGTGCTATCGGGACGGAGCTGGGCAAGCGGGCTGTCAAGCGCGCTTCAGGCATTGGCGTCCGCGCGGCTCGCGCCTTCCTCGTAGATCAGCAGGGGCTTGCCGTTGGCCTCGATCACGGCAGCATCGATGACCACCTTCTTGACGTGATTCATGGACGGTAGCTCATACATGGTATCCAGCAGAAACTGCTCCAGGATGGAGCGCAGGCCGCGGGCTCCCGTCTTGCGGGCCAGGGCCTTGCGGGCCACGGCGCGCAGGGCTTCCGGCCGGAACTCCAGTTCCACGCCTTCCAGCTGGAACAGCTTCTGATACTGCTTCACCAGGGCGTTCTTGGGCTCGGTCAGGATGATCACCAGCGCCTCCTCGTCCAGCTCGTCCAGGGTGGCGACCACCGGCAGGCGGCCGACGAACTCCGGAATGAGGCCGTACTTGATGAGATCCTCCGGCTCCAGGTCGCGCAGCACTTCGCCGACATTCTTCTTGTCGATCTTGCTCTTGACCTCCGCGGAGAAGCCCATCCCGCCCTTCTCGGAACGCTGGGCGATGATGCGGTCCAGACCGCTGAACGCGCCGCCGCAGATGAACAGGATGTTGGTGGTGTCCACCTGCAGGAACTCCTGCTGCGGGTGCTTGCGCCCGCCTTGGGGCGGCACCGAGGCGACGGTACCCTCGATGAGCTTCAGCAGAGCCTGCTGCACCCCTTCGCCGGACACGTCGCGGGTGATGCTGGGATTCTCGGCCTTGCGCGAGATCTTGTCGATCTCGTCGATGTAGACGATGCCGGTCTGGGCCTTCTCCAGGTCGTAGTCGCATTTCTGCAGCAGCTTCTGGATGATGTTCTCCACATCCTCGCCCACGTAGCCGGCTTCGGTCAGCGTGGTCGCATCGGCGATGGCGAACGGCACGTTCAGGAGCCGGGCAAGCGTCTGGGCCAGCAGCGTCTTGCCGGAGCCGGTGGGCCCGATCAGCAGGATGTTGCTCTTGGCCAGCTCCACGCCATCGTCCTTGCCGGCCCGATCCAGGCGCTTGTAATGGTTGTACACGGCGACCGACAGCACCTTCTTGGCTTGCTCCTGGCCGATCACGTACTCGTCCAGGATCTGGCGGATCTCCATGGGGCGCGGCAGGTGGCTGCCCGACTGGCGCGACGCCTCCTCCTGCACCTCGTCCTTGATGATGTCGTTGCAGAGCTCCACGCACTCATCGCAGATAAAGACCGAGGGACCAGCGATCAGCTTGCGCACCTCATGCTGGCTCTTCCCACAGAAAGAACAGTACAGCAGCTTCTCTCCGCTCTTGCCGTCTTTGCTCGCCATTTCTCTTTCCTTCTCTTAGCCCAGTTTGGTGTCTCGATGCGCCATCACGGCATCGACAAGGCCGTACTCCAGGGCTTCCTGGCTAGACATGAAGAAGTCCCGTTCCGTATCGCGGTCGATGCGCTCGTAAGGCTGTCCAGTATGTTGGACTAAGATTTGATTGAGTCGTTCCCGGATGCGCAGGATTTCCTTGGCGTGGATTTCGATGTCCATCGCCTGCCCCTGGAAGCCGCCGGAGGGCTGATGCACCATGATGCGGGCATTGGGCAACGCGAAGCGCTTGCCGGGCGCGCCGGCGGCCAGCAGCACGGCTCCCATGCTGGCCGCCTGGCCCACGCAGACGGTGCCCACCTGCGGGCGGATGAACTGCATGGTGTCGTAGATCGCCAAACCCGCCGTCACCGAACCGCCCGGGCTGTTGATGTAGATGTAGATGTCCTTGTCCGGATTCTCCGCTTCCAGGAAGAGCAGCTGGGCCACGATGAGGTTGGCCATGTTGTCTTCCACGGGACCGACCAGGAAGATGACCCGCTCCTTGAGCATGCGGGAGTAGATGTCGTAGGCACGCTCGCCCCTGCCGGTCTGCTCGACGACCATCGGCACGAAACCCAGGTTCTGCACAGCGGGGGCGGAACGGTCATGAGGGGCATGTATCATTGAGATAGCCTCTTTGTGAAAGGACGGCGGATCTTAAGCGACCTCATCGCGCCCAATGAGTTGGTTGAAAGTGACGGCCTCTTCCTTAACTTTAGCACGTGCCAGCACCCAGTCCACCACTTTGTTTTCCAGCACCATGGCCTCGATTTCGCCCAGGCGCTCGGGGTTGCCCAGGTACCAGGCCACGACCTGATCCGGGTTCTGATATTGGCTGGCAATGCGCTCCAGCTCCTGGCGAACCGCGTCGCGATCGGGCTGCAGGTCATTGCGTCGCACCAGCTCGGAAATGACCAGGCCCAGGATCACGCGCCGGCGCGCCAGCTCCTCCAGCTTGCCGTCGGCCTCGGCCGAGGGCTCCTGCTGCTGGCCTTGCGAGCCCAGGGTCTCGCGCAGGCGCTGCATTTCCGCATCCAGCAATTTGCGCGGGACGTCGATGGGATTGGCATCGGCCAGCATGTCCAGCACCTGGGACTTCATCCGTGCGCGGCTGGCACGCTCCGCTTCGAAGGCCAGATTTTCCCGCACTTCCTGGCGCAGGGCATCCACGCCGCCCTCCTCCACGCCCAGCGACTTGGCGAACTCGTCGTTCACCTCGGGCAGCCGGGGCTCCATGACGGCTTGGACCTTGATCTCGAAGCGCGCCTGCTTGCCCGCCAGCTCCTTGTTGCCGTAGTCCTCGGGAAAAGCGACTTCGACGCTGCGGGTTTCGCCCGCAACGGCACCGACGATGCCTTCCTCGAAGCCCTCGATGGTGCGCTTGGAACCGAGGACGAGATTGAAGCCCTGTGCCTCGCCGCCGGGGAAGGCCTCATCGCCGATGAAGCCCTTGAAATCGATGATCACCTGATCGTTCAGAGCCGCCGGGCGGTCCACGGTCTCGTAGGTGCGGCGCTGCTCGCGCAAAGCCTGGATGGTGCGCTCCACGTCCTCATCGCCGACCTCGGCGGTCGGCCGCTTCAGCTCGCCTTCGCCCAGCGCGGGTTCGAATTCGGGGTAAATCTCGATGGTGGCGGAGTAGGAGAAGTCCTGGCCTCGGCCGCTGGCTTCGATGGCGATGTCCGGCTGGCCCACGGGGCGCAGGCCCTGTTCGGCAATGGCGCTGGAGTAGGTACGGTTGATGAGCTCGTCGTAAGCCTCGATCAGCACCTGATCACCGTAGCGCTGCTCAACCAAGCGCATGGGCACCTTGCCGGGACGGAAGCCGGGCATCCGTACGGTCGAGGCCAGACGGCGCAGGCGGCTGGAGACGGTGCTTTCCACTTCTTCGGCGGGCACCGTCACCTTCAAGCGTTTTTCGAGTGGTCCACCGGCTTCGACGGAGACTTGCATTACAAATTCCTCATACTAGGGTAAAAAACTCACGGGCAATTCGAAACAATCATAGCGGCAGCAAGCCGGGCCCACAAGGCACGGCGGGCGCCGGACGGAACCGGCAAGAGGGCGCATCAGACCCTGCGACAGCGTGAGATGGTGCGAAAGGCGGGACTCGAACCCGCATGCCTTGCGGCGCTGGAACCTAAATCCAGTGCGTCTACCAATTCCGCCACTTTCGCGAGAGATGGCTCCTTTGCGACCAGAGATGCCATCTCTGGCGTCCGTGACATTTTATGTCCGGACAGGCGGAAAAGCCAGTGCGGGCCAAGCTTCGTCCGGATATGACGCAAGAGACGGGAGCAAGATCGGCCGGCCACAGGACAAGCGGCAGAACCCGTGGGCATACGAAGCGTGCCGGCGCAACCGACCCACTGGATGCCCCTCCCGGCAGCAAAGGCCACCTTGAGCTGCGTGGCGCTCGCCACGCAGCAGGGCGCACTCCCGACAGAGGCCGTCCGGCTGGCCGACGGTACCCGCTCCGGCCAGCCGGCGTGCGACGGGCTTATTCCTCGTTGGCGGCGTCTTCGATGGCGGCGCGCCGCTCGCGGTGGCTGCGCATCAGGATCTCCCGTTCTTCGGCCAACGCGCGCTTGGCCACCTGGATCGCCTCCATGAGATCCTGGCGTTTGGCCTCGGCCATTTCACTGCCGGCCGCCAGCAACTTGCCGGTCTTCTCCTGGATCTCGTCGACCAGCGCCATGACCCTGATTTGCGCCACCGCTTCAGCGTCGCCGAGCCGCTCCCGGCCCTTCTCCAAGGCCCGGCGCAGCTCCTGGCGGTTCTCGGCGCCGGTGCGCGGGGTCAGCAGCAGTGCGGCAGCTGCGCCGACGAGGCCACCCAGGATAAAGCTTTCGGTATTGTTCATGAACGACTCCTAAGATGGGGCATTGTCAAACGAAGCGCTTTCAACCGCGCCGAAAAAAATAACGCATGCCGGTGGCCAGGGCGCGGGACCAGATCCGCATCCGATACACGGGCGCCATCACGGCATCGGCTGCGTCCATCAGGTTGTGGCTCAGGTAATGCATGGTGTGATCCACGCGCCGCACCTGCTGCTCCGCGGTCTCGCTGATCTTCTTGGCGTCCGCCAGGATCATGCGCAAATCGAAGATCAGCGGATTCAACTCCTGCTCCGCCCGCTGGGCCAGCCGGACCATGATGCTGAGCGTGCGCCACAAGGCCAGGGCCAGGCCCAAGCCGATGAGCAGAAAGACCACCATGACGATTGCAATGATACTCAGGGCGAGATCGGCGCTCACGAGCAGCTCCTCTTTATTTGTTTTTTTAATATAGAAGCGACAAATTGCCTTGGCAAGGATGTTAGAAAATGTTTATCCCACTGCCGCGAGCCGGGAAAGCAGGTGCGGAAGCAAATCTTGGTCGCGCACCCAGCGCTTCGTTGCTGGTTCCGACATGCAAAAACTTGTTTTTTGCAATCTTTCTACAAAAACTGCCAAAGTATAAGGGCCGAAAGTCCTAGCGCCGCCAGGCTCAGCACCAGCACCGCCGCAGCCGCGCAATCCTTGGCGATCTTGATGGTGGGATGCTCCTCCGGATGCAGATGGTCGGCCAGATGCTCCAGGGCGGTGTTGAAGAGCTCCGCCGCCAGGATCAGCGCCACCACGAGGATCACCAGCGCCCACCAGATGGCCGGCGGGCGCAACAGCACCAACAGCCCCAGCGCGCCCAGGGCCGCCAGCACATGGGTGCGAAAGCTCGCCTCCAGGCGCCAGGCGGCGCGGAGTCCAGCCAGCGCGAAGCCGGCACGCCATCGGAAGGGGCGCCCTTTCACCACCCCCTCCTCACCAGCCGCCCCGCTCCTGCAGGGAAACCGGTTCACCATCGCCGACGATGAGATGGTCCAGGACCCGGATCTCGACGAGACTCAAGGCGTCGGCCAGGCGCCGGGTCAGCAGGAGGTCTGCCTGGCTGGGCTCGGCCACGCCCGAGGGATGGTTGTGGGCGAAGATGAGCGCCGCGGCATTGTGGACCAGGGCGCGGCGCACCACCTCGCGCGGGTGGACGGTGGCGCTGTCGATGCTGCCGAAAAAGAGCTCTTCGTAGCAGATGACCCGGTGGCGGGTATCCAGGAAGAGGCAGGCGAACACCTCGCGCGGCTGATCGCGCAGACAAGCGCGCAGATAGGCCTTGGCCGCCTGCGGCGATTCCAGCGCCTCGCCGCGCCGCAGGTGCTCGCTGAGGTGGCGGCGCGCCAGTTCCAGCACCGCCTGCAGCTGGGCGTACTTGGCCGCGCCGAGACCCAGTCCTTCGCAGAAGCTGCGCCGCTCGGCGCTCAGCAGCCCGCGCACCCCCTGAAAGCGCTGCAGGAGCTCGCGGGCCAGATCCACGGCGCTCTTGCCGGCCACGCCGGTGCGCAGAAAGATGGCGAGCAGTTCGGCATCGGACAGGGCCCCGGCACCCAAGGCCAAGAGTTTTTCGCGCGGTCGCTCCCCTTCGGGCCAGTCGCGAATAGCCATATTCTTATTCCTCCCTTAAACTGCTCGCATGACTATTCAGCCCAACTCTACCATGAATGACCCGCTGGCAGGCAAACGCATTCTGATCGGCGTCGGCGGCGGCATCGCGGCTTACAAGATCCCGGAACTGGTGCGCCGCCTGAAGGGCTGCGGCGCCGAGCTGCGGGTGGTGCTCACCGCCGCCGCCGGCCACTTCGTGGCGCCGCTCGCGCTACAGGCGGTGAGCGGCAATCCCGTGCGCAGCGAGCTCCTGGATCCCGCCAGCGAGGCGGGCATGGACCATATCGCCCTGTCCCGCTGGGCCGACGCCATTCTGGTGGCGCCGGCCACGGCGGACCTGCTGGCCCGCTTCGCCCAGGGCATGGCCAACGACCTGCTGAGCACCCTGGTGCTGGCCAGCCCGCGCCCGCCGCTGCTGGCGCCGGCCATGAACCAGCAGATGTGGCGCCACCCAGCCACCCAGCGCAACCTGCGCCAGGTGCAGGCGGACGGCGCCGTGATCCTGGGCCCGGCGGAAGGCGAGCAGGCCTGCGGCGAAGCCGGTCCCGGCCGCATGCTGGAACCGGAGGAATTGCTGGCTCACGTGCGCCTGCACTTGGCGCCAAAGCCGCTCCTGGGGCGGCGCGCCCTGGTCACGGCCGGGCCGACCTGGGAGGCCATCGACCCGGCGCGCGGCCTGAGCAACCGCTCCAGCGGCAGGCAGGGCTACGCCGTGGCCCAGGCGCTGGCGGAGGCCGGCGCGCAGGTGCTGCTGGTGAGCGGGCCCACCAGCCTGCCCGCGCCGGTCGGCGTGGAACGTGTCGCCGTGCAGAATGCCCAGGAGATGCTGCAGGCCGTCGAGGCGCACCTGGCCGGCACCGATATCTTCGTGGCCACCGCGGCGGTGGCGGATTACCGGCCGGCGCAAAGCGCCGCCGTCAAACTGACGAAAGCAGAGCTGGGGACGCAGATCGCGCTCATCCCCAATCCGGACATCCTGGCCCAGGTGGCCCGCCATGCGCAGCGCCCGCGCCTGGTGGTCGGCTTCGCCGCCCAGACCCACGATGCCGAAGCGCTGGCGGCGGCCAAGCGCCAGGAAAAGGGGGCGGATCTGATCGCCGTCAACGACGTGAGCCAGCCGGGGCTGGGTTTCGGTTCGGAACGCAACCGCCTGGTGCTGATCGGGCCCGACGGGCGACTGGACCTGGGCACGGCCGACAAGCTCGCGCTGGCGCGGGCGCTGGTCGCCGAGCTGGCGCGAAGGCTTTCATCATAAAAATCTGACTGGAGAGAACATGCAGGCCGTTGACATCAAGATTCTCGATTCCCGCCTGGGGACCCTGTGGCCCCTGCCCGCCTATGCCACTGAAGAGGCCGCCGGCATGGACCTGCGCGCCTGCCTGGAAGCGCCCCTGGATCTGGCACCCGGACAGGCGGAGCTGATCTCCACGGGCTTTGCCATGCACATCGACAATCCCGGGGTGGCCGCCATGATCCTGCCGCGCTCGGGCCTGGGCCATAAGCAGGGTTTGGTGCTGGGCAATCTCCTCGGCCTCATCGATTCGGACTATCAGGGACCGCTCATGATCTCGGCCTGGAACCGCGGCAGCCAGGTCATCCACATCGAGCCGGGCGATCGCATCGCCCAGCTCCTCTTCGTGCCGGTCCTGCGGCCGGCTTTGCAGGTGGTCGCCGATTTCGGCGAGAGCGGCCGGGGCATCGGCGGCTTCGGCAGCACCGGCCACCAATGACCCAGGGCGCGCAAGCCGCCGCCATCATGGTGGCGGCTTCGGGCTTCTTTGCCGTGACGGGCGCCTTCGTCAAGCTCGGTGCCCAGCACTTCCACCTTTCGGAGCTGGTGTTCTACCGCTCCTTCGTCGGTCTGCTCTTTCTGCTGCCGGCCCTGAGCCGCGGCGGCATCCAGCTCGGGACGGCGCGGCCGTGGGCGCATCTGACCCGCGGCGCCATGGGGGTGGTCTCCATGGGCATGTATTTCTACGCCGTCGTCCACCTGCCGCTGGGCACCGCCGTGACCCTGCAGTACACCTCGCCCATCTTCATCGCCCTGCTGTCCCTGCTCTACCTGCGGGAGCGCATCAACCTGCGCTTGGCCTTGGGCCTGCTGTTGGGCTTCGTCGGCGTGGTCCTGGTGATGCGCCCGGCGGGTCTGGGCGGACCGCTCCTGGCGGGCGCCGTCGGCCTCGGCTCCGGCTTGGCGGCCGGCATTGCGCTTTTCAGCGTGAAGCTGCTCTCCAAAACGGAGCCGGTGGGACGCATCGTCTTTTATTTCAGCCTGCTGTCCAGCGCCATCAGCGGCGTCTGGGCCGCCGTGGACGGGTTCAGCCCTCTCACCTGGGAGTCGTTGCCGTTGCTGCTCGGCATGGGCATCCCGGCCACCCTGGGGCAACTGCTGATCACCCGCGCCTACCAGATGGCGCCGGCCAGCCAAATGAGCGCGCTGTCCTACAGCACGGTCGGCTTCGCCGCCCTGCTCGGCCTGGCGCTGTGGCACGTGCATCCGGATCTGCTGGGCTGGCTGGGGCTCGGCGTGCTGGTGCTGGCCGGCCTGCTGGCGGCCACCGCCACGCCGGCGCCGGCCCGCGCGGCTTGAAACACCATCGACTGCTTGCTAACGTTGCGGCTCCCAAACAATCGGAGCACAGGATGAAGCAAATCGAGTTGCTGTTTGAAAAGTTCCTCTGGAACAGCCGCCTGATCGTATTGACCGCGGTGATCGCCAGCCTGGCCGCCGCCATCGGGCTCTTCTACCTGACCAGCGTGGACGTTTACCACCTGGTGCTGCACGTCACCCACTACGGCGACCCGAATCTCACGGCCGAGATGCGCGAGAACATCCGGGCCGAAACCGTGGCGCACGTGGTGGCGGCGGTGGACGGCTATCTGCTCTCCACCGTCATGCTCATCTTCGCGCTGGGCTTGTACGAGCTTTTCATCAGCAAGATCGACGCCGCCGAACAGAGCCAGGGTTCCTCCCGGGTGCTTTTCATCCGCAACCTGGACGACCTCAAGGACCGCCTGGCCAAGGTGGTGCTGATGATCCTGGTGGTGACTTTTTTCGAGCGCTCCGTGCGCATGGCCTTCGAGGGCCCGCTGGATCTCCTTTACTTCGCCATCGGCATCCTGCTGGTCTCGCTGGCACTCTACTTCACCCACAAGAGCGGTGGTCACGCCCCCGGTGAAAAGACGGAAAGCGGCCACTGAGCGTCCGCAGCCGCCCTTCTCTGACACCCCGCCTTCCGCTTGCCTCTGCACGGGACCGCGATTGCGGTCCCCCTTTGGTCGGGCGCTCTCCCCGTAGCTGCACGCTAGGCTTGTCCTTGCCTCCCCGCCTCCGACGACTTGGCCATGACGAAGCATACCTCTGACCCGGGCACACCACCTTGGCATGGCTTCGATCCGGATCGCGCTTTCGCGGCGCTCGGCAGCAGCCCGTCCGGCTTGAGCACTGATGAAGCCGAGCAGCGGCTGCAGGCCCACGGCCCCAACCGGCTGCCGGCGCGCCGGAAAACGCCTCCCCTCCTGCGCCTGCTTGCCCAGTTCAACAATCTTCTGATCTATGTGCTGCTGGCCGCGGCGGCGATCACCGCGGCGCTCGGCGACTGGGTCGACACGAGCGTGATCGTCGGGGTGGTGGTGATCAACGCGGTGATCGGCTTCATCCAGGAGGGCAAGGCCGAGAAAGCGCTCGACGCTATCCGCCAACTCCTCTCCCACAGCGCCGCCGTGCGGCGCGACGGCCGGCGCATCACCCTGCCGGCGGAACAGCTGGTCCCCGGCGACGTGGTGTTTCTGCAATCCGGCGACAAGGTGCCCGCGGACCTGCGCCTGTTCAGCGTGAAGGATCTGCGCATCGACGAGGCCACCCTCACCGGCGAGTCGGTGCCGGTGGAAAAGGCCGTTGGATCCGTGGCGGCGGACGCGCCCATCGGCGATCGCAGCGGCATGGCCTACTCGGGAACCCTGGTGACTTACGGGCAAGGCAGCGGCGTCGTGGTGGCCACCGGCCAGCACACGGAAATCGGGCGCATCAGCGCCATGCTCGGGCAGATCGAGCCGCTCACCACGCCGCTGCTGCAGCAGATCGGCCGCTTCTCCCGCTGGCTGACCGCCGCCATCGGCGCCGTCGCCGCGGCCACCTTCACCTACGGGGTCGCCGTGCAGGGTCAGGCGCCGCGGGAGATGTTCATGGCCGCCGTCGGGCTGGCGGTCGCGGCCATCCCGGAGGGCTTGCCCGCCATCATCACCATCACCCTGGCCATCGGCGTGCAGCGCATGGCCCGACGCAATGCCATCATCCGCCGCCTGCCGGCGGTGGAAACGCTCGGCTCGGTGACGGTGATCTGCTCGGACAAGACCGGCACCCTGACCCGCAACGAAATGACGGTGCAGGCGGTAGCGACAGCCGAAGGACTGTTCGAGGTCACCGGCACGGGCTATGCACCCCGCGGGGCCTTTCTGCTCGATGGCCGGGAGATGGAGCCGGACGCACAACCCCTGCTGCGCGCGCTGGCGCAGGCGGCGCTCCTGTGCAATGACGCTGATCTCATCCAGGCGGAGGAACGCTGGAGCCTGCACGGCGACCCCACCGAAGGCGCGCTACTGGCCCTGGGCATGAAGGCGGGGCTCGCCCCTGCCCTGCTGCGCGAAGAACTGCCCCGCACCGACGTCATTCCCTTCGAATCGGAGCACCGCTTCATGGCCACCCTGCACCACGATCACGCGGGCCACGGCTTCGTCTATCTCAAAGGTGCTCCCGAGCGGGTGCTGGACATGTGCAGCCGGCAACGGCTGCACGGGGAGGACATGCCGCTGGATCCGGCCTACTGGGCCGGAGTGATGGACGCCTTGGCCGGGCGCGGCCAGCGGCTCCTCGCCCTGGCCTTCAAGGCCGCCGATGCCGGCCAGGACAGCCTGCGCTTCAGCGACGTGGAACAGGGCCTCACCCTGCTCGGCCTGGTCGGCATCAGCGATCCGCCCCGGGAGGAGGCCGTCGCGGCCGTCGCCCGGTGCCGGGCGGCGGGCATCCGGGTGAAAATGATCACCGGCGACCATGCCGCCACCGCGCGCGCCATCGGCGTCCAGATGAGCATCGGCGACGGGCGCGAGACATTGACCGGCCAGGATCTCGAGGGGTTGTCCGACGAGTTGCTGCGCCGCAAGGCAATGCAGGTGGATGTCTTCGCCCGCGCCAGCCCCGAGCACAAGCTGCGCCTCGTGGCCGCCCTGCAGGCCGAGGGCGGGGTGGTGGCCATGACCGGCGACGGCGTCAACGACGCGCCGGCCCTGAAGCGGGCTAACGTCGGCATCGCCATGGGGCAGAAAGGCACCGAAGTGGCCAAGGAATCGGCGGAAATGGTGCTCGCCGACGACAACTTCGCGTCCATCGCCCATGCGGTGGAGGAAGGTCGCACCGTCTACGACAACATCCGCAAATCCCTGCTCTTCATCCTGCCCACCAACGCCGGGCAGGCGCTGACCATCGTGGCGGCCACGGCCATGGGCTTCATGCTGCCGATCACACCGGTGCAGATCCTCTGGGTCAACATGGTCACCGCCGTGACCCTGGCCCTGGCGCTCGCCTTCGAGCCGGCGGAGCCGATGGTGATGCGCCGCCCGCCGCGCGCACCGGACGAAGCCCTCCTGTCGCCCTTCCTGCTGTGGCGCCTCGCTTTCGTATCCATCATTCTGGTCGCCGGCACCTTCGGTCTTTTTCTGTGGGAATGGGAACGCGGGCACGAGGCGGACATCGCCTATGCCAGAACCATGGCGGTCAACACGCTGGTCATGTTCGAGGTCTTCTACCTCCTGACCGCCCGCTATTTCACCGACTCGGTGCTCTCGGTGCCGGGCCTGACAGGGAATCGCTACATTCTGCTGAGCATCATTGCGGTGCTGCTCCTGCAGTTGCTCTTCACCTACAACGGCCAGATGCAGCAGCTCTTCGACACGCGGCCCTTGGGCCTGCGGGATTGGGCCTGGATCCTGCTGGTTTCGCCGTCCGTCTTCGTGCTGGTGGAACTCGAGAAGTGGCTGCTGCGCCGGGCGATGCGCAAGGGTGCTGCGCGTCCAAACGCCAATCCCCAGAGTCGCCTGTGACCGGCGCGCCGCCGCTCAGTCCGCCAGGCGCACGGGCGTGGCGAAGCCGCGGGGCTTGACCGTCAGGACGTCGCTCCGCACTTCATTGAGAATGTCCTCAGCGGTGTTGCCGATGAAAAAACCGGGGATCTCCGTCCGGCCGACGGTGCCCATGACCAGCAGGTCGGCTCGCAGTTCCCGAACCAAGGCCGGAACGCGTTCCCGTGCATCGCCAAGCAGGAGATGCGCCTGCGGCTGCAGGTCGTCGGGTATCCAGCGCTTCAGCAGCGCGGCAATTCGCTCCTCATGCCAGGACTGTTCCTGCTGGGCCAATGCGTGCTGCTCCGCGCGCGAAATGCCGAGCCCACCCCAGCGCTGCATGGTCCATGCGTGGACGACATGGAGCTCGCTCTGTTCGGCGCGCGTCAGCTCCCCGGCCAGGCAGAGGATCTGCGCGTTCAGCGAATCCCGCCGGTCGTCCGTGGGATCCGGGTCCACTGCCGCCACGATCCGGGCATAGTTCGGGGGCTGACCGGGTTTGATGATCCAGACCGGCACCGGGCAAACCCGCAGCAGGTGCATATCGGTGCTGCCGAAGAGCCGCGTCCGTGCACCGCCCTTGCCTTCGGCAGCCTTCATCACCAGATCGTGCTTCTCCCGCAGTACCTCGCGGATGACCTCCAGGAAAGGCTTGCCCGTCAGCACTCGGACTGCGCGGCAGATCCCCGCCTGCTGCAGGGGGGCCGTTGCCCGTTCGAGCTGCTCGCGCCGGCGGGCGACGGCCGCCGCCTGCACAGCCGCCAATGACTGCCCGCGAAGTAGTTTCTCCACATGTCCCGGCAAATTTTCCAGCACATCCACCACCACCAACTCGGCCTGATGCCGTCTGGCCAGCGCCGCCGCGCGCTCCAGGGCCGACTGCCACCGGGTGCGCTGATCCGCCATAAGTAGAATGCGTTTGAACATACCCGCCTCCTTGCCTGCCTTGCTTTTGCTGAGACAGCCGCACCGGAAATCCTTTCCCTCAGGGATCAGGAAGAGCGAGCAACAACGCTGCCGTGATGGCGAGGAACAGCAAACCGGCAACGAACCACTGGCGCAACCGGGCCTCCAGCCGCAACCAGCGGTCGTGGCCAGCCAGCCCTGCCGGCAACGCACGCGGCCAGAAGGACGCGGGCCGCCGCTCAGCCAGTGCCGCCCAAGCCGCGACCAGGGACCGGCCGCCGCGCTCGACCGGCAACAGGATATCCCCAGCCGGGATCCGCACCGGCATGCGTGTGCCCGTCCTCCCGGCCAGCGCAGCCGCTCCCCCACCGATCAACGCACCCAACCCTACCGGCCAGAAAGCCGACCAAAGCTTGGCTGGATCGAGCGAGGCCACGGCCAACGAGGGCCAAAGCACCGGAGCCGCGGCGACGGCGGCCAGCGAGATGCCCCATGGCATGCTCAAGCCCTTCTCCAGGTTTGTTCTGCCGGATGGGTGGGCCCGGAAGAGAAACAAAAAACGCACCATCAGCAGCGTGGTGCCCACCGCCGTCAGGGACAGCAGCAGTTCGAGCCAGCCGATCCAGGACACGGGCCAAGCGGCCGCCGCCTGCTTCAGGGCCAGCTTGGCAATGGCGCCGCTGGTCAGCGGCATACCGGCCAGGGCAAGGGCCGGCAGCAGCAGACCGACACTCAGCAGACGACGCCGGTCCGGGCCGCCGTTCGCGGCGGCGAGCCCGACGCCGAGAAAGAGAGCGCCCTTGGCCAGGGCATGATGGACGACATAGACGAGCACGGCCGCCAGGGCGAGCGGCCAGGCGGCCGGCGCCGCCAGGCCGATGCCGACGGGCACGGTCATGAGTCCCATCTGGCTGATGCTGGAATAAGCCAGCAGGCTCTTCGGCTCGGTCTGGGTCAGCCCGACCATCACACCATAAAAAGCGGCCGCCAGGCCTGCGGTCAGGTACAGCAGCCCCAATTCGGGCTGCGCCTCCTGTCCCAGAGGGAGAAAGCGCAGCCAACCGAGCAGGCCAGCATTGATCAGGGCGCCGCTCGACACCACGGCGGCCGCTATGGGCGCATGACGATAGACGAGCGGCATCCAGACGTGCAGCGGCAAACTGCCTGCCTTGATCCCGAAGCCCAGAAAGAGCAGAGCGAAGGCCGCCTCGCCGGCAGGCACAGCGACTGCCGGCAAATCCAGCGTCCCGGCACGTCGGGCAAGCAGCGTGAAACCAGCATAGAGCAGCGCCTCGCCGATGATGGCCAAGCTGATGTAGACGCGCCCGGCGCGTCGCGCGCCGGGCGTGCCGTCGTGAATGATCAAAGCATAGAATGCCAAGCTCATCAGGGTGAAAAACAGATAAAAACTCGCCAGATCCTGCACCACGATGATGCCCAGATTGCCGCTCGCCGTCAGCAGATAGAAAAAGAAAAAGCGACTGCGGCGCGGGTCCATTGCCAAGGAGCGCTGTGCGTATATGCCGGCGACAAGCCATGAGAAGGCGCTGACGCCCAGGAAAACCCGGCCGACGGGATCGAGTCCCAAGCGCGCGCCCAGGAGCAGCCACGGCACTTGCAGCACCGTGCCATCGGCGAACGGCATGGCCGCCAGCATGCCCGGCAGCACGGTCCACGGCGCCAGGCGCAGGAACACCGAACGCCAAGAGCGGCAGACGAGAGCCAGCGCCCACGCCAGCGGCAAGCCGGGCACCAGAATCAGCAGCAGAACCATTATGGCGTCCATGAGACGTACTCGCGGTCGGCGATCAGGCGGGACCACGCCAGCGGACTGAGGGGCAGGTTGGCCAGGAGTCCTGCGCCCAGCACCAAGAATGCCGTCACCAGCGGTGGCAACAGCAGCATCCAACGCGTCTCCCATTGGCCGGCATTGGCCGCGGGCCAGGGCTGTGCCGCCTCCCGGAACCAGGCGGCGTACAGGATGGGCAGAAAATAGGCGGCATTGAGCAAGGTGCTGACGGCCAGCACGCCGACCACCCAGGGCTGGTCGGCCACGAGTCCGCCTACACCGAGATACCACTTGCTGATGAATCCCGCCAACGGCGGCACGCCGATCATGCCCAGCGCGCCCAGCGTGAACGCCCCCATGGTCCAGGGCATGCGCCACGCCACGCCGTTCATTTCGCTGACCCGGTGGATGCCGAGCGTCTCCGCCAGGTTGCCCGCGCAAAAAAAGAGGGTGATCTTCATCAATCCCTGGTGCACCAGATGCACCACCCCACCGATGGTGGCGACCGGACCGAAGATGGCCGTGCCCAGCGTGATGTAAGACACTTGGCTTACCGTGGAGTAAGCCAGCCGGCGCTTCAGATCATCCTGCCCGAGGGCGCGCAGGGAGCCGTACACGATGGTCGCGGCCGCCAGTGCCGCCAACGGGCCGAGCACGCCGAGCTGCTCGGCGAACTGCACCCCGTACACGTCATAGACGACCCGAACGATGCCGAAAGCTCCGGCCTTCACCACCGCCACCGCGTGCAGCAGGGCGCTCACCGGCGCCGGCGCCACCATGGCCATTGGCAGCCAACCGTGCAGCGGCACGAGCGCCGCTTTGACGCCCAAACCCGCGATCAGCAGGGCGAAAATCACGATCAGCGTGGCACGGCGGGCATCTCCCAGGCCGGCAAGCACGCCGCCAGCAGTGAAGTCCAGGGGGCCCGCCAGCACCTGCAGCCACACCACACCCACCAGCAGCAGCGCGCCACCGCCGAGCGTGTAGGCCAGATAAATCCGCCCGGCCCGCAGAGCGGCCTCCGTGCCGCGGTGCACCACCAACGGATAAGTGGCAAGGGTGAGGGCCTCGTAAAAAAGCAGAAAGGTGATCAGATTGCCGGACAGAGCAATGCCCACGGTGGCACTGACGCAGAGACTGAAAAAGCCGAAAAAGCGGCTGCGGTGGGGGGAGCCCTCCAGATAGCCGATGGCATAGAGGGTGGTGAGAAACCAGAGCAGCGCGGACAGGTTGGCGAAGAGCACCGACAAGGTGTCGGCACGCAGCACCAGATCCCAGCCGGGCACCAGGGTCCAGCGTGTTTCGTAGGCGTGGCCATGGAATACGCCCCAGGTCATGACCGCCATCAGGAACAGTTTCAGCACCGCACCGCTCATGTTGAGTGCCGTGCGCAGGGCATGGCTTTCCTCCCGCAGAATGAAGATGGCCAAGCCCGGCACCAGGGAGCTCAGAACGATCAGCAAGGGCAGCCAAGCATCCCAGTTCATGGCGCCCCCGTGGTAAGCACCGGACCGGCCACGGGCGCGCCCACGGCCAGCAGCGCGAGGGGCGGCGACGCCGCCAAACCCAAGAGGATCGCCAGTATCGACAGCGACAGAGCCGCCCACTCCATGCCCGCCGCCACCGGCCGGCAACCGGGGTCGGCCGCGGCCGGCCGAAAGGCGCTGACGGCCACCCGAAAGATATAAGCGGCGGCCAGCAAGCCGCCCAGCACGATCACGGCGGCCCACCACCACTGGCCGCCGGCCAGGGCGGCGTTGAGCAGCAACCACTTGGCCACGAAGCCGCCGCTCGGCGGCAGTCCCATCAAGCTGACGCCGGCCAGGCCGAAAGCAAAGAGCGTCACCGGCAGATGCTGGCTCAGCCCGGGCAGTTCCGCGATGCGGTCGTGTCCCGCCGACTGCGCGATGTTCCCGGCCGTGAGGAAAAGCGCGGCCTTGGCGCAGGCGTGGGCGAGCGCCAGATAGACCGCTCCGCTCCAGGCCGTGAAGGCGGCCCCGCCTTGGGCCAGGGGAAAGGCAAGGAAGAGATAGCCCAGTTGCGCCACGGTCGAGTACGCCACCAGGAGCTTGAGGCGGGTGGCGAGGAACGCCTGCAGCGAGCCCCAGAGCACGGCCGCCGCCCCCAGCGCACCCAGCATCTGGTAAGCCAGCGGGGTCGCGAGGGGGGCGAAGACATCGAACCAGAGCCGCAAGAGCAGATAAAAGGACGCCTTCACCACCAGCGCCGAGAGCAAGGCGCTGACCGGCGTGGGCGCGTTGGCATGGGCCGGCGGCAGCCAGAAATGCAGGGGAAAGAGCGCCGTCTTCAGCAGCAGGCCCGCCGTCATCAGCGCCATGGCGGTCCAGGCCGCCGGCCCCGCCGCCACGGCGGCCCGCAAGGCCGCCAAATCGAGGGTGGCATAGCTTGCGTAAAGCAGGGCCACGCCCAGCAGATACGCCAGGGAGCCCAGCAACCCCACCAGCAGATAGCGCATGGCGGCGCCAACAGCCGCCGCGCCGCCGGCCAGGGCCACCAGCGCCATGGCCGACAGACCGAGCAGCTCCAGGGTCACGTAGAGGTTGAAGGCGTCGGCGGAGAGGTACAGCGCATTGAGCGCCGTCCACAGCAGCAACCACAGCGGCCAGAACCAGGTTCCAGCGGGCGCGGCATCGGCACGCGTGCCGCCGAAGTAAGGCACCGCATAAAGGCTCACCACCGCGCCCACCACCGCGGTCATGGCCAGCATGAGGGCGCTGAGTCCATCCGCATACAGCTCGATGCCCAGCGGCGCGCCCCAGCCGCCCACCGCGTAGCGCTGCGCTCCCTGCTGGACTACCTGCCAGACCAGTCCCGCCACGGCGAGCAGCGTAGCCAGCCCCGCGCCCACGCCCCAAGCCGCGGCACGGCGCTGATCGATGAAGCTCAGCAACGCCGCGATGAAGGGCAACAGCACGGTCCAAGCCGCCCAGGGCCAGCCAGCCAGGATATCGGCCGGACCGTTCACGTTTCCTCGTCCTCGGGCAGCGTCATCCAGCCGGTCAGACGGTGGATGCGCAACGCCAGCGCCAGAGCCACTGCCGTCCCACTGACGGCTACCACGATGCCAGTCAGCACCAAGGCGTGCGGCACTGGATCGGGACCACCCGCCGGGTTGCGGTCGGCCAGCCCGACCAGCACCAGAAAGACGCCGCTGCCCATGACGTTCACGGCCAGTATCTTGCGTAAGAGATGGGCATGGGCAACGAGCGCATGAGTGCCGATGACGAAAAGCGCTATCCCGAGCAGAGCGTAGAGCTGCGCCGCCGTCATCTCAGCGCCCCCCGGTCGGACGCGCGTCCGCCCGTTGCCGGCGGCCGCCCGCCGGCGAAGAGCGCCGCCAGCGTCAGGCCGATGGACAAGGTGGCGGCCGCCTCCACCCCCAGGATCAGCAGGCCGGCCCAGCTCCCGGGATATTCGAGCAGGCGCCCGCCCAGCGCCATGACACCAAGTGCCACCGCCAGGAACACCATCAGTCCAAGCGCGAGGCCCAGACGCAACACCCAAGCGCCGGCCAGGCGCGGCAACGCCACATGGGCCAGAAACAGCAGTACGGCGGCACCGCCCAGCACCGCACCGCCCTGGAAGGCGCCGCCGGGCGCATGACCGCCAACCCAGAGCAGGTAACCCGCCACCAGCACCATGACGGGCAGCAGCAGTCTGGCTATCGCCCGCAGTACCGGGCTGGGCGGCGCGGCCAATTGCCGGGGCGCCGCTTTCCCCAAGGACCACACCCCCAGCACCGCCAATAGCAGGACCGCCAATTCCAGCAAGGTGTCATAAGCCCGGAAATTCAGCAGCACCGCGGTCACCGGATTCTCCACGCCGCTGTCGGGCAGCGCGGCCAGGACGTGCCGGGTGAGGCCAACCGAGTACAAAGGCAGTGTCCACACCGCCCAGGCGAGCCCCAGCAGCAGCACGCCGCTCAAGCTCATGAGCAAGACCCTGCCCGCGCGCATGCTGCGGACCATTGCCGGGCCTTCCTCATCATCGCCGCGCATGCGCCCCAGGGCCGCGAGAAACAAGGCACCTGTCAGGCCGGCGCCGATGGCGGCCTCGGCCAGCGCCACATCGGGCGCCCGCAGCCGTACCCAGGCCAGCGACATGAGCAGTCCAAAGGCGATGAAGAGGACCACCGCCTTGAAAAGATCCCGCGCCGCCAGCATGCGCCAGGCCAGCCAAAGCAGGTTCAGAACCAGCAAGACATCAAAAGCCCAGAGGCTCATGGCCGCTCCGCTCGCCAGGGTGCCAGGCCCCGGTGCAGCGCGGTGCGCGCCACCAGGTGGCTGGCCGTGGCGCTGGCCACCAGCACCAAGAGCCAGATCAGCAGCAACTTCATGACGGCGAGCCACGAATCGGCCTGCAGCGCCAGCCCTGCCACCACCAGTCCCAGGCCCAGATTGTCGGCCTTGGTCAAGGCGTGCAGGCGGGTGTAGACATCGGGGAAGCGCAGCAGGCCCACGGTGCCGGCCAGAAAGAACGGCATGCCGAGCAGCACCAGTGCCCCGCCGACCCAGTCGCTAATGGTCACCCTTGCCTCCTTTCGCAGCCGGGGGCTGCCAGACCCGGCGCACGAAGGCGATGGCAGCCAGTGCCGCCAGCAGGGCGAAGACCAGGGCCACGTCCTGCAGCGCGGACATATGCAGACCGTGGGCCAGCAGGAGCAGGATGGTCACCCCGGTGGTGCCGAAAAGCTGCGCCGCCAGCATGCGGTCCGCCGGCGTCGGCCCGCGCAGGATACGGCCCAGGCCGGCAGTGATGCTCAGCAGCAGCAAGACGGCAAGCGCGCCGTAGAACTCAGTCACGTCCGCCCTCCTGCGCCGGGAGCGGCAGGCCGAAGACATCGGCGACCCGAGCTTCCAGCTCCCGCAACGCCGTCGCAAAAGGCAATCGGCTGTCCAGCACGTGCAACGTCAAGCTGCGGCTATCCAACTCGGCGCTCAGGCTACCCGGCAACAGGCTGACGATGTTGGCCAGAAAGATGCGCTCCGGACCGGCCGGCAGACGCCAGCGGTAGTGCACGATACCGGGATGCAGCGGCATGCTTGGATGGAGGGCTCGCCATGCCACATCCACGCCGCCGCGCACCGAATGGATGGCGAAATAGCTCAGGAAACGGAACAGCGCCGGCAAGCGCCAGCGCCGGACCACGGGCTTGGACAAGGCCAGGCTCAGGAGGTAGGCGGCGGCGATGGTCGGCACGCCCACCGCCCAAGCGGCGGCCGCACCGCCGCTCAGCACCCACCACAGCAAGGTGAGAAAGGCAAGGCGCGGCAGGCCGGGCCCAAGCCGCGACCACAACCGTCGGGGATGTCCGCCAGTGTTCGGGGGCATGGCTCACCTGTCTTCGGAAGCAACGATGCTTGTGCGGAGTGGACAACGCGCGGCCGATCGCCGGCAACGTCTTCAGTATGGCAAAGGTGGGACGGTGACCTGGAAAGACGAAAGTCAGATGCGCGCAGGCAGCAGCACGAGGCCGGCGGCACCAAAGGATGGGTCGGGCGAATGGGTCCGGCCGGGCCGGCCAGCCGCCGGGATGATCAGGTACGCGGCAAAGTGACGCCGTGCTGCCCCTGATACTTGCCGCCACGATCCTTGTAGGAGACCTCGCACTCCTCGTCGGACTCCAGGAACAAGACCTGGGCCACGCCCTCGTTGGCGTAGACCTTGGCAGGCAACGGGGTGGTGTTGCTGAACTCCAGAGTCACGTAGCCCTCCCACTCCGGCTCGAAGGGGGTGACGTTGACGATGATGCCGCAGCGGGCATAAGTGGACTTGCCCAGGCAGATGGTCAGCACACTGCGCGGAATGCGGAAGTACTCCACCGTGCGCGCCAGGGCGAAGGAGTTGGGCGGGATGATGCAGACGTCGCCCTTGAAGTCCACGAAGGAGTCTTCGGAAAACTGCTTCGGGTCCACGATGGCGCTGCGCACGTTGGTGAAGATCTTGAATTCGTCGGCGCAGCGGATGTCGTAGCCGTAGGACGACAGGCCGTAGGAAACGATGGGGTTGCCGTCCACGCTCTTGATCTGGCGCGGCTCGAAGGGGTCGATCATGCCGTGCTGCTCCGCCATGCGGCGGATCCACTTGTCCGACTTCAGGGCCATACGGCCGTCCTCCCGGGCGACATAAAAAACGACTGAGGCCGTTGCCCACCAGCCTCAGTGCTCTGGTTCAGACCCTCGGCGCGGGGCTTACTTGTTCTGGATGACAATATTGGGGAACTTGTGGCTGAAGTCCACCGCCTGGGCGGCCAGCTTCGCCGCCACATGACGCGCCAGCTCCATGTACAGCTCGGCCAGGCGGGAGTCAGGCTCGGCCACCACGGTAGGCTTGCCGCCGTCCGCCTCGTTGCGGATGCGCCGGTCCAGCGGAATGGCCGCCAGAAAGTCCACGTCGTACTGTTCCGCCATGCGCTCGCCGCCGCCGTGGCTGAAGATGTCGTCCTCGTTGCCGCACTTGGGGCAGATGTAGAAGCTCATGTTCTCGACGATGCCGAGGATGGGGATGCCCACCTTTTCGAACATCTTCAAGCCCTTGCGGGCGTCCAGCAGGGCGATGTCCTGGGGCGTGGTGACGATGACCGCGCCGGTGACCGGGATCTTCTGCGCCAGGGTCAACTGCGTGTCGCCGGTGCCGGGCGGCAGGTCGATGACCAGGTAATCCAGCTCGCCCCAGCGGGTGTCGTTGAGCAGCTGCTCCAAGGCCTGGGTGACCATGGGGCCACGCCAGACCATGGCAGTCTCCTCCTCGATGAGGAAGCCGATGGACATGGCCTTGACGCCGTAGTTCTCCATGGGCTCGATGCTCTTGCCGTCCTTGGAGGTGGGCTTGCCGCTGATGCCCAGCATGCGCGGCTGGCTCGGACCATAGATGTCCGCGTCCAGGATGCCCACCCGGGCACCGTCGCGGGCCAGGGCCAGAGCCAGGTTGACGGCGGTGGTGGACTTGCCGACGCCGCCCTTGCCGGAAGCCACGGCGATGATGTTCTTGATGCCGGCCAACAGCTTGACGCCGCGTTGCGCCTGATGGGCCTTGATGTTGTGGCCAACGTTCACGGTCACCTGCTCCACGCCCTTGATGGCCTGCACGCGCCGGCTGACCTCGGCGGCAAACTTGTCCTTCACCCCAGCGGACGGATACGGCAGTTCGATGTCGACCTGCACGCGGCCGCCGTCGACCTGGATTTTCTTGACCTCGTTGGCGCCGACCAGGTCCTTCCCCAGGTAAGGATCCTGGACCTCCTTCAAGGCGGTCTGAACCTGCAACTCCGAGATGTTGCTCATCGCTTCCTCCAAAGTCCGTAGCCGGTTTTGCCTGTGAAGGCAACGCGGATTGGCATGAGATATTACTCGGATTTGACGCGTCGGGGAATACGACGCCGATTGTCATGCAGCTTTGGCCCGTGAACGCATCTGCGGGCCAGGAATCACTCCGACGTCCTGTCTTCCGATGTCTTGTCTTTTTCCCGGGCGGCATCCGCCGCCTTGTCGATCTGGGCATTGATTTCGCCGCCGATCAGGATGACCATGCCGGTCAGCTGCAGCCACAGCATGAGCACGATGGCCGCTCCGAGACTGCCGTAGGCAGTGGAGTAATGACCGAAGTTCTGCACGTAGAGGGAAAAGCCGATGGAAACGATGATCCACAGGATGACCGCCACCAGCGAGCCGGGGGTGATCCATTTCCAGTCGTTGTCGGCTGCGGGCGCGAAATAGTAGATCAGGGCGACCATCAGCAGGGCGAGGATGAACTGCGCCAGCCAGCGCGAGACGTTCCAGACCAGCTCCCACAGCGAGCCCGGCGGTATGTGCTGGTTCAGCCAATCGCCGATCACCGGCCCAACGGTGATGAGCAGCAGATTGAACAGCAGAATGGCGCCGGCCGTGAGAAGAAGAAAGAGCGCAGTGGCTCGCTGCATGAAAAAATTGCGGTCTTCCTCGATCTCGTAGGCGTGGTTCAGGGCGCGCATGATAGCCATGATGCCGCGGGAAGCGGCCCATAAGGACAGCAGGATACCGAAGGAAATGAGCCCAGGATTCCGGTTGCCCAACACCTCGTGCACCGTGCCCCGCAGCAGCTGCACGGCCTCCGGCGGCGCGAAGCGCGCCAGCAGATCCAACACCTGGGCCGGCGTGATGTCCAGGTAAGCGCCTAGGCTGGCAAACACGATGAACATGGGAAAGAGGGAGAGCAAAAAGGAAAAAGCCAGGAAAGTGGCCCACACTGGGACGTTGTGCTCGTTGTAGTTCTTCCAGACCCGCTTGCCGAGTTCCACCACCGACAGGCCGCCGAGTTTCCAGGGGTCATGGGCTTGCTTGCTACGCTCGCTGGCAGGTGCCATAGATCGTGGATTCTCCGCCTTGGCTCAAGATCACCGTCGCAACCTGCCCGCGGGCTCCGTGGCGGGCGCCAGGCCGGATGGCGGGCAGGTACCGGCTGTCCCTTCCCAAGCAATCCCCGGCCCCTGCCCGGCCTGCGCGCACATCGCTGCGGCCAGCTTGGTGCCCAGGGCGGTGTAAAGCCGCTGCTGCACCTGCTGGACCACGGCGTGCCAACTGGCGGCTTGCGCCCGCGCCAGTCCGGCAGCCAAGCGTTCCGGATCGGGCCGTTGCAGCGCTTCGCGCGCCAAGTGCACAAACTCGGCGTGGCCGTGCGCCACCTGCACGACGGGGGCGAACTCGTGGATCACCTCTGACAGCGCGGTGGAAATCACCGGCTTGCCGGCGGCCAGGTACTCCAGCGCCTCGACGGGATTGAGATGTTCGGTTGCCGCAGTGAGCGCATAAGGCATCAGACACACGTCGAAGGCTTTTATATAAGCCGGCAGTTCGTCGTAGCCCCGCGGCCCCAGCCAGTACAGATTTTCCAGCTGCGGCAGCATCGCCGGCTCCACCCCGACCAGCGGACCGATCATGACCACGGACCAGTCCGGCCGCGCCTGCGCCAAGCGCTGCAGCAGGTCATAATCCAGCCGCGCGTCGATGATGCCGCAGTATCCCAGTATGGACCCGCGGATGAAATCGATGTCGGCGGGCAGCGCCGTGTCCGGCACGCGAGCGGCGTGAAAGTGCGCCGCGTCCACGCCGCAGCCGCAGTAATGCGTGTTCGGGTGCTGCTGCGCTTTGGCCCGATGCAGCTGATGCCCGCTGGTGAGCACCACATCCGCCGCCCGCAACAGATGGGCCTCCCGCTGCGCCCATTCCGCTGGGCCGGCATCGAGGCGCGACAGGTCGGCCGTGCAGTCGTACACCACCCCGACCTCGTTGAAGCGACCCAGCATCACCGGCGCCGGCTGCGGCGTGCAGAACCACTGCACGCAACGTCTTCCCCGTCCCGCCGCGGCCCAGAAATTCTGCAGCAGGGCACGCACCCGCAGCCGGGTCGCGTCTCGCGCATGTCGACAGTGCGCGGGCAGTTGCGGCGTTACGCGCAGGACATTGGGATGGACTTCGCTCAAATCCAAGCACCCGGACGTACCAGCCGCCGCAAAACCAGGCTCCTCCACGAACAGCACGGGGTGTCGCTTTGCCAGCCGCGCGAGGATCTGTTGCGAGCGTCGCTCCCCCAAGTCCCAGCGCCAGTGGCTGTGTACCAGCAGCGTGAAATCCGGGCCAAGCGAGCGTACGCCGTCGTACCTACCCGGATTATCCATCTCGCCTCCCAACAATGTCACTGCGATAAATATCGAAGAGGCCGGACAGCCGACTGTACTGCGGCAAGCCATCACCACGCCTACCCTGTCCGACACCCCTGCTCCCGAACACCGGAAACTGGAGCTGGAGCGCTTGCCGAACCTCACGCAACAATTGATGCCTTCCTGCAACCGCAGGAAATGCAGTATTCCTCAATGGCCGAATACTGCGCATCCGCATTCAAGAATGGTTTTGGCGAGACGGCTTCACCGCCGGCAAAAGGCGGGCGCAAAGTTGGAATTTTTGGCTGTTTGCTAATCTAAAGGTAAGTCATGTTTTCCGAATCTGACCTACGTCGGAGAAATTCATCGCGCGACAGCGGCTTGGTGTGTCCATGCCGATGCAGACATGTGCCGCCCCCGCGGATTGGGAGCATTGCTCCGTGCCGGGCCCGGCTTGAGCCGGCGTCCGGCATCCCTGGGCGTCAAACCGCGCACGCGCACACCTGTGATCATGCGTGCCTCTCATGCTTTTCATATGAATTGCGCGAATTGCTCCACGCGCTAATTCGATGTGCCCTGCCATGTAAAAAACCGGATTCGACAAGAGCCGTTTTCTCATGATGCGCAATGCAAAAATACTGTCTGCTCGTAAGGCAAACGTGGCGCATTTCAAAATTTGTGCTTATACTTGGCATTCGAAATCCAGGTAGTGAATAATTAATTCAAAAGACAAGGAGATCACGTCATGACGACGGAAGGCACCAAGCGTGTTCGCAAATCCAAGGAAGAGCGATTGGCGGAATTGGCCGAGAAAAAACGGCAAATCGAATTGCGTGCAAAACAGCAGCTTGACGCCATGGAAGCCAAGATCCGACGCCTGCAGCAGAGCTCCCAGGCAAACCGCGCGGCTGAAAAGGAGCGCAAGGCGCTGATGAAGCAAATTTTCCAGTTGGTACCGGATTGGGAACCCATTCAGGTGCTGGGCGCGGTGGCCCGCATGAAGCAGGAAGCCGAGTCCAATCCCCACGTATCGGAGCAGCTGAAAACCGAGGGGCAAACCCAGCAGCAGCAACTGCAGAGCCGGCGTGGGCGCCGGGGGCGCAGACCGGCGAGCAGCACACTCTGATCCGTTCCACTCCTACTCGACGTATTTCGGCAGGCCAGGCGCGAGCCCCAGCACACGGGCGCCACGCAGAAGAGCGCAGCAGCTTTGCGTGCAAGCGCAGGCGGCGCCGGCCTGCACTTGCCGAACCGCACACCCTGATCCTGCCCTTTTCGCCCTGCCCCGCCCGCCGCTCCCATGACCTGACCAAAGCTGGATACAATGAAGGTCCTATTGGGAAGCCCACGGGCGCCATTCATAATACTTGTTCATTGCCGCGCCCTGCGCTGAAACGCTGTCTCGCGCGGCTCACACGGACTGTCGCCTACAATCACTGATCCTGTCGACGCGCGGTCCGGACGTACCCGGACCGGAGCCGAAAAGTGTTTGTCTCTCAAAAGGAGGGGCTGCTTTATGCGTTACGAGGCTCGCCTGCTGTCGCAGCTCAGCAAACGCTGGCACTCGAGGCAGCTGCCGCTGCGCATCTGCTTCTGGGACGGCCACATGGCCGACCTGGGGCCCCAGCCCTGCGTCCAGGTGCGCCTCAAAGCGCCCCAGGCCGTGCGCCACTTTCTGTCTCCCAACCTGGACCGCCTTGGCTGCGCCTACGTGGAAGGCGAGATCGACATCGAGGGCCCGCTGCCAGCCGTCATGTCCATCGCGGAGCAGCTGAGCGGCGACACGCCGCGCCGGCGCTCCAGCACCATGCTCAAGTACTTCGTCAGACGCCATACCCGCCAGCGCGATGCCCGGGCCATTCAATATCATTACGATGTTTCCAACGATTTCTACGCGCTGTGGCTGGATCGCAACATGGTGTACTCCTGCGCGTACTTCAAAACGGGCGAAGAGGACATCCACCGCGCCCAGGAGCAGAAGCTGGACCACATCTGCCGCAAGCTGCGGCTCAGGCCCGGCGAGCAGTTTCTGGACATCGGCTGCGGCTGGGGCGGGCTGATCCGCTGGGCGGCCAAGCACTACGGCGTCAAGGCGGTCGGCGTGACCCTCAGCCGGCAGCAATATGCGTACGCCAGGGCGCGGGTGGAGACGGAAGGATTGGCCGGACAGGTGGAAGTGCGTTTGCAGGATTACCGCGATATTCCTGGCGAGAACGTCTTCGACAAGGTCGCTTCAGTGGGCATGTTCGAGCACGTGGGCCTGAAGAATCTGCCCGTGTATTTCCACAGCATTCAGCGCCTGCTCAAGGAAGGCGGCCTGGTGCTGAATCACGGCATCACGACCCGCGACCCGGCCCAGCAGGACGGCGGCCCGAATACGGACAGCTTCATCCACCAGTACGTCTTCCCCGACGGCGAATTGCCGCACGTGAGTCGCGCCGCCCTGGAGATGGAGCAGCAGCATCTGGAGGTGCAGGATGTGGAATGCCTGCGCCCCCACTACGCGCAAACGCTGATGCATTGGGTCACGCGGCTGGAAGCGCAGCGGGAGCAGGCCATTGCCATGGTGGGCGAGAAGCGCTATCGGATCTGGCGGATCTACATGGCCGGTTGCGCACACGCGTTCGAGCGTGGCTGGGTATCCATCCATCAACTGCTGGCTTCCAAGCAGACGCAGCCGGGACTGGCTCCCTGCCCCTGGACGCGGGAGTACCAGTACGGATCGGCACCGGCGGACGGCGCGCAATTGGCACAGCCGCGCTGGCCGGACGGCAGCGTGGCGCCGCGCCATCGGGAAGCCATTCAGCCAGAGCAGCTCGCCGGCTGACAACGCACGGTATTGCAGCGGGGCCGGGCCAAGCCGGCCCTACTCCCCGCCCGACCCCCGTTTCGGCACGATCGAAATCCCGCCGCTGCGCTCCAGCACCGCGTATTTGATTTGATCCATGCGTTCGAGGCCCTGGAGCTCGCGCGCCGCCGTCAGGATGTCCTCCTCGTCCACGCGCGCGTTGCTCATGCGCTCCCGAAGCGGGTGCCCGTCTTCGACGAGGACCAGGGGGCCCCCTCCAGCAGCTTGTCAAAAAAAGGCCAGCGCTGCTTGAGCAGCGACAGGCCGATGTCCAGACCCACCATGGTCACAATCACCACGAACGCATTGGTGATGGAAAAATCCTCGCCCAGGAGCGCTTGCCGGCAATGCGGAAAATCAGCCACACGAACAGATAAATGGCGACGCCGCGGAATACCGATTCCATGGAACGACCCTTTTTGTGGGCTATGCCGCTTGCTATGGGTAGATGAATTGGCTGAAGCGAAGCGCTTGCCCATTGTCCAGGGCCAGTTCACCTTTCAGCAATCCCGGGCGCTCAGGCTTCAGGTGAAGCTTCACTGCCATAGGCCCTTGCGCATCCCGCAGCGCGAAGACGAAAGCCAAGCGGCCCGGACTCCATGCGCTCCGGCACCGGCGTCATCCGCTCCCCCCCACGCCCGCCAGATACTCGCTATTCAGCCAAACGCGGACTTGCCCAGCTTGTGCGCTGTAGGGCGCCAAGCGCAGCTCCAAGGTCGTGGGAGCGCTGACGCGGCCGAAGCGGTCGTAGTCCACTTGCGCCGGCGACGGCGTTCCCGGCATGCCGCACTGGCACGGCTCCAGGGGCCACCTGAACCCAGCAGGCCCAGCAGCGCCGCCAGCACCGCCAACGCCATCAGCACCCAGCCGGCACGCTGCACCATCCAGGCGCGATGCTGGAACTCGAGATCCTGCATCAGTGCCAAGTCGCCTACGCGCTGCGCCTCTCTCACTATCCCTCCTTGGCTCAAGCCGCCATGGCACCACGGAACGGCGATGCCACGCCCGGACGGAGAATTACCAAGCCTGCGGGAATCGGCCCCCGCAGCGCACGAGCAGATCTAATGCTCGCCCAAACGGGCGTCCGGATCGGGTGTGATCTTCGGGTAAGGCAGAATGCGCGCGGATTGAGCCGGCGACGGCCGGCTTGGCACCGCTTCTGCCCCGCCCAGGACGGCCAGCAGGGACTTGAGCACCGGCTGGAGCCCGCGCGGGCCGAGCAGGGAATCCCACATCAGGTCGGCAACGCGCAGGCAGGCCGCCATCGGCGTGCGCGCCCGCGTCCGCTCCATGTCGATGCGGAACTGCAGGCCGCGCAGGCGCCGGTGGTGCTTGGGCGGTGCGCTTTGAATGGCGGCCTCGATCCATTCCTGGCGGCGCCGCTCGAAGCCCGCCGGATCAGTGCTGGCCAAATCGAGCCACTCGTCGAAATCGAACAGCGGACCATCGCGCATGGAACCCATGAGAATCTCCTCTGTCGGACAGCGTGGCAAAGGCGGCAAGCGCACGCTGACGGTGGGATTCAGACAGGTTCTATGTTTCTCTTCCTGGCAGATCTTTGGAATCGGTCCAAGGGCTTAGCAGGGAAAGCGCGCTCCGGCACGACGGGCCGGAGCGGACGGAACGGCAAGCTACTTGCCGCTCCGCTGCTCGTAGGGCGGCGGGGGCTCGTTGAGGACGAGCCAGTAGAGGCCGAGTTGGCGGACGGCTTCCATGAATTGGGCGAAGTCCACCGGCTTGCGGATGTAGCTGTTGGCGCCCAGGCTGTAGCTCTCGATCAGATCCCGCTCCTCGTTGGAGGTGGTCAGCACCACCACCGGCAGCAGCCGCGTGCGCTCATGGGCGCGCAGCCGCTTGAGCACCTCCAGCCCGGTCATCTTCGGCAGCTTCAGATCCAACAGCACCACCTGCGGCAGCAGCCCGTTCTCCTGCCCGGCATAGGTCCCCGTCCCAAACAAATAGTCCAGCGCCTCCACCCCGTCCCGCACCACGTCCACGGTGTTGGCCAGATTGCTCTTCTTCAGCGCCCGCAACGTCAGCGCCTCGTCATCCGGATTGTCTTCCACCAATAAGATCAGCTTGTTCTGCATGGGTTGATGGCCTTATCTCAAGGTGAAGTAGAAGGTGGCGCCCTGTTCGATGGCACCCTCGGCCCAGATGCGGCCGCCGTGGCGGTGGATGATGCGCTGCACCGTGGCCAGGCCGATGCCGGTACCCTCGAACTCGGTGGCGCCGTGCAGGCGCTGGAAGGCGCCGAAGAGCTTGTGGGCATAGCTCATGTCGAAGCCGGCGCCGTCGTCGCGCACGAAATAAGTCCGTTTGCCGTCGCGCTGCGTCACGCCGAACTCGATGCGCGCCCGCTCGTGCTTGCTGGTGAATTTCCAGGCGTTGCGCAGCAGATTCTCCAGCACCACCTGCAACAGGCGAGCGTCGCCGCGGGCGGTCACGTTCGGCGCGATGACGAACTCCACCTGCCGTTGCGGCTGGCTGGCGCGCAGCTCTTCGGCAAAGCGCTGGGCAATGGCGCTCAGGTTCACCCGCTCCCGGTGCATCTCGCTGCGCGTGACCCGGGAGAGATTCAGCAGATCGTCGATGAGCTGGCCCATGCGCTGGGTGGCGGCCCGCACCCGCTCGAGATGGCGGATGCCCTCGCCGTCCAGGCGATCGGCATAGTCCTCCAGCAGCGCCTGGCTGAAGCCGTCGATGGCGCGCAGCGGCGCGCGCAAATCGTGCGACACCGAATAGCTGAACGCCTCCAGCTCCCGGTTCACGGCCGTCAGTTCCGCCGTCCGCTCTTCCACCCGCTGCTCCAGCTCCGCATTCAGGCGGCGCACCTCCTCCTCCGCCTGCTTGCGCTCGGTGATGTCCTCGGCGGTGCCCACGGAGCCGATCACCCGGCCGTCCTCGGCCAGCGGCACCACGCTGAAGCTGATCATGCGCTTGCTGCCGTCCTTGCGGGTCAGCTCCACCTCGTAGTTGCGGATCTCTTCCCCGCGCCCGGTGGTGCGGTTGATCTGCTCCTGCACCGCGCCCAGCGTTTCCGGAGAGAAGAGCTTGGCAAAGGGCTGGCCGATGAGCTCGTCGGCGGCATAGCCGCTGATCTCGGAGGCGCGCCGGTTGAGCAGCGTGAAATAGCCCCCCAGATTCAATGCGAAAATGGCGTTCGTTGCGCTTTCCAGCACCTTTTCGCGGAACTCGTTCGCCTTCTTCAGCTCCTCTTCCGCCTGCTTGGTTTGGGTAATATCTTCAATGACAGTTATGAAATACTTCGGTTCTCCGGCCGGCGTACGGACCAGAGACAGGGTCAGATTCACCCAGATCGGCGTGCCGTTTTTCTGGATGTAACGTTTTCTTTTAGTGTAGTGCTGAACCTGGTTGCCCAGAATCCGACCAAGGTGCTCAAGGTCGTCTTCGACATCTTCGGGATAGGTCACGTCCATCCAGCTGCGCTGCAGCAGCTCGCCCCGCTCATAGCCCAGAATCTCGCAGAACCTGTCGTTCACCAGCAGCCACTGCCCGCTGGGCGCCACGTGGGCGATGCCGACCGCCGCCTGGTCGAAGGTGGCGCGGAACTGCTCCTCGCGCTCGCGCAGGGCGTTCTCCGCCTGCTTGCGCTCGGTGATGTCGAGAATGACGCCCTGGTAGTGGGTGACCTGGCCGTCGGCGTCCTGCTCGATGGTGGTGTAATCCTCCACCCAGCGCACCCCGCCGGTGCCGGTGCAGATGCGATAGACCTGGCTGAAGGTGGGGCTGCTCGCCTGCGTCTTCTCGGCCACCTCCGCCTGGATGCGCGCCAGGTCGTCGGGATGAATGATGGCGGCATAACCCAGACCGCCCGACAGAAACTCTTCGGCGCGATAGCCGAAGCGGGCCACGTTGCTGGAGACGTATTCCACCGGCCAGCCGGGCTCCGCCTTCCACTGGAAGATCACCGCCGGACTGTTCTCGATGATCAGCATCGCCTGGCGCAAGGCGTCCTCGGCCTGACGGCGCTCGCTGATGTCCTGCACGATGGCCACGAAGACCGGCGGCTTTTCGGCCGTCGACAGGTGCAGCCGGACCTCCACGGGATAACGGCTGCCGTCCTTGCGCCGATGCTCGCTCTCGAAGAGGACCTGATTTTGCCTGCCGCTGTGCAGGGGTTCGGCGAGGGCTTCGAACTCCGCCAGGGTCATGGGCTTCAGGTCCAGGACGGTCTTGCGCGCCATCTCGGCGGCGGAGTAGCCCAGATTGCGCAGGGCGCCCCGGTTGACCTGGATGAAGCGCAGCGAGGCGGCATCGAAGACGTAGATCTCGTTGACCGAGTCATCCAGAATGCGGCCCAGGCGGCTGGACAGATCCTCCGCCCGCTTCAGCTCCGTGATGTCCTCGAAGGCCATCAGCACGGCCTCCGGATGGCCGTACATGGCCGGCAGGTTGCTGGTGCGCGTGATGTACGAGCGCAGCCCGGCGGAGGTGCGCCACTGCAGGCGGAAGATATTGGCGTACTCGCCCCGCGCGGCGCGCACGCAGAGCATCTGGTCGTCCGCGGTTTCCAGGGGGGCATCCTCGGCGCCGGCGGCGGGCTGGAGCGCCGCGGCGCCGCTCGGCGCGACGGCCTCGGTGAGCTCCTTGGCCGCCGTGTTGGCAAACAGCACCTGCCCGGAATTCGGCTCGGTCAGGAGCAGCGGCGTGGGCATGCGGTCGAGCACGGTCTCCAGCCACTTCTGCTGGCGCTGGGTTTCGCGCACCCGCAGCTCCGCCCGCCCGCGGGCGATCTGCTCGCGCACGGCGGTCCGGGCGCGGCGCTTCAGAAAAGCCACCATGGGCACCACCAGCAGGATGGAAAAGACCAGGATGATCAGGCTTTCGGAATCATGATCGCTGTACTGGAACAACTGGCCCGGCTCGGAAAAGTAGTAGACCACGTAGGCCAGGGCGATGGCCGCGCTGATGAGTCCCGAGCGCAGACCGCCGCTGTAGGCGGCGTATACCACCGCGGTGAGGATGATGGGACTGGGATTGACGATCTGCAGCACGGTCTGGTGCAGCAGCTCGATGGGCAGCAGCAACGCAATGGTGACCAGGATGCCGCCTATGGGAGACCAAAGCTTTTCCCGGGCGGCCTCGTTGCCGCCGCGCTCTTCTGTCGCCATGGACGCTCGCTCGGTTTTCAGCCTTGAGGACATAGTTGTTCGGGGCTAGCCGCCAATCGGCCTGGAAACAAGCATTTTCGCAGCGCGGCCGGCCGGGGGGCAATCCGCCATAATAGCTACAGCCACCAGGGAGGCAGCCCTCCCGTGAGCCGAGCCGGACTGCCGGAAAGCAGAACGGCAGATGCCGCGGGCAGCCCACGGGGACGGCAGGCGTATAGCGGAAGTGCCATTTTCTGGCAAAATTCGATTATAGGGTGTCCTTCAGGCGATGAATAGCAGGAGAACACGGCGCCGGCGGCATCCCGGCGCATTCCGACCGACAGCTTTCACCTTCAGGGGCCATTCCATGAGCAAGCTCGAAGCCAAAGAACCGCTGGAGTTGGGGCAGCTCGTCCAGCGCAACATCCGCACCATTGCCCAGCTCGAAGAAAAAGCTTGGCAAAGCCGGTCGACCACGGACCGCATCGCCGACGCGGTCACCCGCTGGACCGGCAGCATGACCACGGTCATCCTGCACGTGCTCTGGTTCGGGGGATGGGTCGTGGTCAACTCGGGCATGATTCCCTTCCTGCCCCCCTTCGACCCCTTCCCTTTCGAACTGCTGACCACCGTCGTCTCGCTGGAAGCGATCTTTCTGACCATTTTCGTGCTGATCAGCCAAAACCGCGCCAGTCGTCAGGCGGATCGCCGGGCGCATCTGGACCTGCAGATCAACCTGCTCGCCGAACAGGAGTCCACCAAGGCGCTGCAGATGCTGGAAGCCATTTGCGAGCACCTGGGCCTCGAATACACACGCGATGAAGAGACCCGCGAACTGGAGGAAAGCTCCCATCCGGAAGTGCTGGAACGGGCATTGGAAAAACACATCCCGAGTGCCTGAGCTCAGGTCCCCCATGCTGGCGATTCGGATCAAGGCCAAAGGCCGGGCGCCATGAGCGCTTTCGAGCGCGGCTTCTATGCCCGCGATGCCGAAAGCGTAGCGCGCGACCTGCTGGGCAGCGTACTGGTGCACCGTCACGCTGGCGTGGAGCGGCGCGCCCGCATCGTGGAAACGGAAGCCTACGTGGGGGTGCACGATCGCGCCTCCCACGCCGCCCGGGGCCGCACCCCGCGCACCGAGGTGATGTTCGGCCCGCCCGGCCATGCCTACATTTATCTCGTCTACGGCATGCACGAGCTGTTCAATGTCGTGACCGGCGCCGCAGGCGATGCCCAGGCCGTGCTGATCCGCGCCGCCGAACCGCTGGCGCATTGCACGGGACCGCTGAACGGACCGGGGCGCCTGACCCGCGCGCTGGGCATCGACCGCAGCCTCAATCGCGAGGACCTGACCGGCGGCCGGCTCTTCCTGGAACCCGGCCCGTCCCCGGCCCGCATGGTGACCACCACCCGCATCGGCGTGGACTACGCCGGCCCCTGGAAGGAAGCGCCGCTGCGCTTCTACGACGCGGACAGCCGGGCGGTGTCCAAGCGATGAATGCTGAGTCGCCAGGCGGGGCAGATGGGGCTCTGGCCGTCCGGCACTGTCAGCTGCAAACCCATGACATGCCGGAGGAGGGCACGTGGGAGCGGGCTTGCCCGCGATCACCCAAGCCGGCCGGCGGACTATCGCGGGCAAGCCCGCTCCTACGGCCGGCGGCGGCAGCTCAGCCCAGGGGCAATGGCCGGGCGCCCTCACCCGGCCCGCTCCGGGCGGGTGCGGTGCCAAGCGTGGCGGGCCGCACCTTGGCTTGTAGGAGCGAGCTGGCTCGCGATTGCTCGTTAATCGACACGGCTGATCGCGAGCCAGCTCGCTCCTACAGCCGGGGGCGGCAACCTACCCCATCATTAACTGGTACGGTTGATCCGGGTCAGCCCACCACACGTCTCAAAAAGCAGGCTACGCTCCCCGCTCAACAACACCGCCGAATCCCATTCCACTTGCGCTCCTGCTCGGCCTTGAAGAAAGCCTTGCGGCTCAGGGGCCGGCCCTCGTGGGCGTGGCAGGCGTGCCAGTGGACCAGGTAGCGTTCGTAGGCGTCGTCGCCGGTGGCCTGGCGCAAGCCGCGCCAGAAACGGCGCAGGTGGCTCAAGCAAGTGCGCATGCGCATTCTCCTCTCAATCCCGCACCCAGTCCTCCACCAGCCGGCTCGGCTCGTGCGGGCTTTCGCTGATGGGCGGCACCGGCAGCCGGCGCAGGGCGCGGTAGCAGACCCGCAGGGTGTCGAGCACCAGCACCCAGGTGGTGATCAGGAAAAAGGCGGTCAGCACCGCGTCCAGCTTGTCGTTGAAGATGAGCTGCGGCGCCTGGGCCGCCTTGTCCGGCGGCAGCGCGCCCGCAGCCAGCTTCTGCGCCAGGTCGTGGGCATGGGCGATGAAGCCGATGCGCGGCTCGGGGCTGAAGAGCTTCTCCCAGGCGGCGCTGGTGGTCACCACCACCAGCCAGCCCAGCGGCACGGCCGTGACCCAGGCGTAACGGGCGCGGCCCGATTTCACCAGGATGGTGGTGCCCACGCACAGGGCGATGGCGGCCAGCATCTGATTGGAGATGCCGAAGAGCGGCCAGAGGCTGTTGATGCCGCCCAAGGGATCGATGGTGCCCATGTACAGGAAATAGCCCCAGGCCGCCACGATCACGGCGCTGCTCAGCAGCACGCTCGGGTACCAGCTGGTGCGCCCCAGCGGCGGGTAGATGTTGCCGAGCAGGTCCTGCAGCATGAAGCGGCCCACGCGGGTGCCGGCGTCCAGGGTGGTGAGGATGAAGAGCGCCTCGAACATGATGGCGAAGTGGTACCACATGGACAGCAGGCTGGAGCCGAAGGCGGTGGCGAAGATGTTGGCCATGCCCACCGCCAGCGACGGGGCGCCGCCGGTGCGGGCGAAGAGGGTCGCCTCGCCCATCTCGCGGGCCAGCTCCTGCATCTGCGCCACGCTCACCGGGAAGCCCCAGCTCGAAATGGTCGCCACCGCCTGCTCCGCCGTCTGCCCGACCACCCCCGCCGGGCTGTTGATGGCGAAATAGACGCCGGGGTCGAGCACGGTGGCGGCGATCATGGCCATGATGGCAACGAAGGACTCCATCATCATGGCGCCGTAGCCGATGAAGCGGGCGTCCACCTCGTTGGCCAGCAGCTTGGGCGTGGTGCCGGAGGCGATCAGGGCGTGGAAGCCCGAGATCGCGCCGCAGGCGATGGTGATGAAGACGAAGGGAAAGAGCGCGCCGCCGAAGATCGGGCCGGTGCCGTCGACGAATTGGGTCAGGGCCGGCATCTTCACCTCGGGCGCCAGCAGCACGATGGCGATGGCCAGCAGGGTGACGGTGCCGAGCTTCATGAAGGTGGACAGGTAATCGCGCGGGGCGAGCAGCAGCCATACCGGCACCACGGCGGCGACGAAGCCGTAGGCGATGATCATCAGCGCCAGGGCCGGGCCGTCGTAGTCGAACCATTCGCGCAGGCCGGGCTGATGATCGAGCCAGCCGCCGCCCACCACCGCCAGCAGCAGCAGGGCCACGCCGAGCAGCGTGCCTTCCAGCACGCGCCCGGGGCGGATGTTGCGCATGTAGAGACCGACCAGCACGGCGATGGGAATGGTGGCCGCCACCGTGGCCGTGGCCCAGGGGCTGTGCTTCATGGCGTTGACCACCACCAGGCCCAGCACGGCGATGAGGATGACCATGATCATCAGCACGCCGACGAGCGCCGTGACGCCGCCCACCGGGCCCAGCTCGTCGCGCGCCATCTGGCCCAGGGAGCGGCCGTCGCGGCGGGTGGAGAAGAAGAGCGTGACGAAGTCCTGCACGCAGCCGCCCAGCACGGCGCCGAAAAGGATCCACAGGGTGCCCGGCAGGTAGCCGAATTGGGCGGCCAGGGTCGGGCCGATCAGCGGGCCGGGGCCGGCGATGGCGGCGAAGTGGTGGCCGAAGACCACCCACTTGTTGGTGGGCACGAAGTCGCGGCCGTCGTTGAAGCGCTCCGCCGGCGTGGCGCGCGTGGCGTCCAGCGCCAGGACCTTGGCGGCGATGAAGGCGCTGTAGAAGCGGTAGGCGATGGCGTAGACGCAGACGGCGGCGACGATGAACCAGAGGGCGTTGATCTGCTCGCCCCGATGCAGGGCGATGCCGCCCACCGCGCCCGCCCCCAGCACGGCCACCGCGCCCCAGCCGAGCACGGCGCCCAGCCTCATCCTGTTTTCGCTTTGCATGTCTCCCCTCTTGTCTTGTCCCCGGCGCGGCGGCCTTTTTGAGGCCTATTCATAATGCTTTTTCCGGGGATCTGCAAATCGGCGTACCGCCAGGGCGCCTATGGCTTCCCCGCAGGTCCCGGCGGGCGGCCAAAGCGCGGCCCGGCTCAGGCCGGCATCAAGGTGCTTGCTTCCAGGAAGGCAGGCAGCTGATCGGCCGCCAGCGGCCGGCTGAAATAGTAGCCCTGCACTTCGTCGCAGCGGAGCTGACGCAGGAGATCGAGCTGGCCCGCCGTTTCCACGCCCTCGCCCACCACCTTCAGGCCCAGGCTGTGGGCCATGGTGATGATCGCGGTGATGATGGCCCGATCGCGCGGGTTTTCCAGGATGTCGGCCACGAAGGCACGGTCTATCTTGACCGTGTGGATGGGGAAGCGCTGCAGGTAATTGAGGGAGGAGTAGCCGGTGCCGAAATCATCCAGCGCCACCGATACCCGCATGGCGGTGAGGGCCTGCAGCACCGCCGCCGCGCTCACGGGGTCCTGCATCAGCAGACTTTCGGTCAGCTCCAACTCCAGGTGCTCCGGACGCAGGCCGCTGCTGTCCAGGGCTTGGGCCACGGTACGCAGCAGGTGTTGTTGCCTGAATTGGCGCCCGGACAGATTGACGGCAATGCGCAATCCGGCAAAGCCTTGCCGCTGCCAAGCTGACGCCTGGGCGCAGGCGCTGTGCAGCGCCCATTCGCCGACCGGCACGATCAGCCCGGTTTCCTCCAAAAGCGGAATGAAGTCGCCCGGCGCGACCAAGCCCCGCTCCGGATGCTGCCAGCGCAGCAGCGCCTCCACCCCGAGCACCCGGCCGCTGGCCGTGTCCACCTGCGGCTGGTAGTGCAGGCAGAACTCGTCCCGCTCCAAGGCGCGGCGCAACTGGTTGCTGAGCGTGAGGCGCTTGACCACTTCGGCGTTCATGGCCGGCGTGTAGAACTGGTAGCGGTTGCGGCCCTGCGCCTTGGCCTGGTACATGGCGGTATCCGCGTGCTTGAGCAGGGTGGTGACGTCCTCGCCGTCCCGTGGAAACACGCTGATGCCGATGCTGGTGGTGACGAAGAGTTCCTGGCCGGCCAGCAGGACCGGCCGGGCGAGGGCCTCCAGGATGCGCTCGGCCAGCGGCGCCACTTCCTCGTCCTGCGCCACATCGTCCACCACCAGGACGAACTCGTCGCCGCCCAGGCGCGCCACCGTGTCCCCTGCGCGCAGGTGCTCCCGCAACCGCGCGGCCACTTCGACGAGGAATTGATCGCCGGCTTCATGGCCGAGGGTGTCGTTGATCTGCTTGAAGCCGTCCAGGTCCAGGAACAGCACGGCCATGGACAGCCCCTGGCGGCGGCTGTGGGCGATGGACTGCGCCAGGCGGTCCTGCAGGAGGGTGCGGTTGGGCAGGCCGGTCAGGATGTCGTAGTAGGCCATGGTCGCCAGCGACTCCTCGGCCTGTTCCCGCTCGATGGCGATGGCGGCCACGTTGCAGATGCGCCCGATCAGCGTCACCTCCTCGTCGCTGGGGCTGCGCGGCTCGGGATAGTAGATGGCGAAGGTGCCCAGCACCTTGCCCTTGGCGGACAGGATCGGCGTGGACCAGCAGGCCTGCAGGCCATATTGCAGGGCCAGGGCACGGAAATCCGCCCACAGCGGGTCGCGGGCGATATCGGTGACGATGACCGGAGCCTGAAAGTAGGCCGCGGTGCCGCACGAGCCGGCCTGCGGGCCGATGGCCGTGCCCTCGATCGCCCGGTTGTAATCCATGGGCAGGTTGGGCGCGGCACCGAGACGCAGGTGCCGACCGTCGGCATCGAGCAGCAGCACGGAGCCGAAGAGCCGCTCGCGGGCCTGTTGCTCGAAAGTGCAAATCAGCGTTTCGAGCACTTCCTGAAGCGGCGCGCCGCGGGCGATCATTTCCAGAACGCGCCTTTCCTCGGCCAGCAGCATCTCCGCGCGCTTGCGCTCGGTGATGTCGCGGTCGATGCCGCGATAGCCCAGCAGTTGGTCCTGCTCGTCGAGGACGGGCACGCCGCTGCTTTCCAGGATGACCAGACGGCCGTCCTTATGGCGGTTGATGTTCTCCAGCGCGGCAAAGCTTTCCCGCCGCGCGACAATGGCATCGAACACAGGGGCGACGCGCTCGGCCTCCGCGGCCGGCATCAGGTCGAAGGGCGTCCGGCCGAGCAGTTCCTCGGCCTCTTCTCCCGCTGGCTCGGGAAATCGCCGGCGACCAGCCGGTCAAAGTACTGCCGGGTCTCCTCCACCTGCTCCGGCGGCAATATCACATCCCAGACGAGGCGCCCCTCGACCTCGGCGAAGCGGTAGCCGGTCAGGGCCTCGCAAGCGCGGTTGAAACGCAGGATGCGGCCCTCGCGATCCAGCACCAGCACCAGCACCAGCACCCCGGCCGTATCCAGCACCGCGGAAATGAAGTTGCGCTCCTCCTCCAAGGACAGGATCGCTTGCTTGCGTGCCGTGATATCCTCGGCCACACCCACGGCGTACAGTGGCTGCCGGTCGGCGTCGCGCACCAAGGCGACATTGAGCTTGACCCATACCCAACTGCCGGCCTTGCACCGGAAACGCTTTTCCAGGGCGTAGCTGGACAAATCACCGCTCAGCAGGCGCTCACGCAATGCCCACTCATCCGCCACGTCCTCGGCCAGGGTGATGTCCTGCACGGTGAGTCGCAGCAGCTCCTCGCGTGCATAGCCAAGCATCTCGCAGAGCTTCTGATTAACCTGCAGCAATTGCCCATTGGGAGCAGACAGTGCCATGCCAACGGCCGCCTGCTCGAAGATGCTGCGGAAGCGCTCCTCCTGCTCCCAATGAGCCGTCCGCTCGGCCGCCTTGCGGGCGCTGATGTCCTGGAAAGCGAGCACGGCACCGAGCAAGCTATCCTCCTCATGCAGAGGGGCGCTGGAAAATTCCACCGGGAACACGGTGCCGTCCCGGCGGCGGAAGCACTCCCCGTCGGAGCGCAGGGCCATCCCGCGAGCGTAACTGGCCGCCAGCGGGTCAGCGGACGATCCCGGGCTCGCCATTTCGGTCGCCAGCAGTTCCGCCACCGGCTTGCCCAGCAGATCGTCTTCAGCAAAGCCCAGCAACTCCTGCGCGGCCCGGTTCACAAAGGTGATGCGCCCCTGCCGGTCCAGGCCGAAAATGCCCTCCCCGGTCGCCTGCAGGATCAGCTCGTTGCGCTGGCGCAGGCGCACGGTCTCAGCCAGGGACTGCCGCGCCTGCGCCAGCGCCGTTTCGAGCCGTTCTTGCGCCTGCTGGTGAAAGCCCCTTAGCAATATTCCCACGGCCAGCGCAGCCGTCAAAGCGATGGCCGCCCGGAAAAGCTGCACCGGCAGGCCGACCAGGGCAAAGAAGGACCGGGTATTAATGAAGTCCGCGGGGAAGCACATTCCCGGCGGCACCACGAGGCCGGCGAACAGCGCATAGGCGATGAAGGCGCCACCCGCCCAACGCATTCCGGCTCGCGTTGGGATGTCACGGGCTTGGCCGGCACGCCGCAGGTGCAACAGAAAGCCGGCTCCGGTCAAAAGGGCACCCGGCAACCCCAGCAAGTAACGAATGCTGATTTCCGACTGGCCCAGTGGATCAGCCGCGCCTCCGATGCTCGTGGCGAGCAGTGCCACAATCGCCACATGAACCCAGCGACTCGTGACCCAGCGCAGCCACCAGCATGCGCGCAAAAGCGGATGATCGGCGCTCGCGACCAGGCGACGACCGAACTCGAAGAGCGCGACAAAGGAAAAAAACAGCAAAAATGGCTTCAGCCACCAGAATCTCGGATCATCGCCTTGGAACAGGATCAAGTAATCCAACCACTCCAGTGCGCCGTGGAGCAGACCGAAGGCGCCCAGCAGCCAGAAATGGACAAACGGAGCGTGCGAACTCGTACTCTTGGGTTGGGCCAGCACCGTGATGCCGAGCACCACGAAAGCGAGACCATAGAAGAAAAAAAGCAGATCCAGGTGACTCATCACCCAGGAGGACAAACTGAACATCGGAGGTGCATGTCTCGTTCTTGTCGGGCCTACAGGCGATGGCATGCGCCACGCGGCAAGCTCGGTTCTCAGCAGCCATCGCCGGCCCGGACGCGCCGCAGATGCTGCCTTTTGATGCCGACCAGACCGCCACGCATCTTCGCGCCTGCGGGCCGCGACGTGAAAATAGGCGGTTACATACCAAATTAGAACAAAACGGGAGAAAATCCAGGCGCTGGGTGAGCGCCATGTCCGCCGTGGCGCGACTAAAAGGCGCGACGCGGCGCGAAAAGGCGCAGCACGGCCAACAGCAGCAGCACAGCCACCAGCACCGGCCCGAAGGGCTGATCCAGGGACACCGCCAGGGCGAACGCGGCCAGGTAAGCCAGCATCCCCAGCAGCGCCGCCGCCAGCAGGCCGAACCGCCAGCCGCTGGCGAAGGCGAAGGCCAGCCACGGCGGGATGAAGACCAGGGCGAAAGCGGCCATGACGCCGATCGCGGCGGTGGCCAGCGCCAGCCCGAAGGCGGCCAGGAGATCGAAGCCCAGGTGATAACGCCAGCCGGGCAAGCCGTTGGCGCTGAAATGATCGGGAAAGAAGCGCGCCGTGAGCAGGCGCGGCGAGAGCCAGGGCAGCAGGATGAGCACCGCCGCCGCCAGCACGCCGGCACTCAGCAAATGCGACTTGCCGGTGAAATACAATTGGCCGTCCATGAGCGCGTGACTCAGTTCCTCGCCGTGCGGGCTGTTGGCGGCCAAGAGCAAGGTCGCGCTCCAGCCCAGCAGGATCATGACCGCGTAGGTGTCGTTGCCGGGGCGCTGCATCCAGCCCTTGATTCCGGCAGCGATCCCCGCCGCCAGCAGGGCCGCCGCCAGCGCAGGCAGGCCGGCGAAGAGGCTCAGTACCCCGCCGGCGGCCGCCACCTGCGCCAGACCCAGGGCCGCCAGCCATTCCTCGCGCAGGCGCAGATAAGCGCCCAAAAGCGGCAATACGACGGCAAAGCCGAGCCCGGTCAGGAAGGGCAGGCGAAACAGCGGGTCGAAGACGAGGCCCAGGCTCATGCCGCCACCTCCACCACCCGCGTGCAGACGCGTTGCACAAAGTCCGCCTCGTGGCTGACCAGCAGCACGCCGCGCCTGCGATCCAGGGTCCGCAGCACCTCGACCAAAGCCGCGGTGCCCCTCGGGTCCAGATTGTTGGTGGGCTCATCCAGCAGCACCAGCTCCGCCGCGCCGCCCAGGCAGGCCCAGATCTGCAGGAACTGCATCTGCCCGCCGCTCAGCCGGTCCAGGCGCCGGTCCAGGAGGGGAGTCAAAAGCGGCGGCAGGGAACCGCCCTCGGCGCCGGTCAGGCGCAGCAGCTCCCGCCCCAACATAGGCATGGGGCTGAGCCGCACCGGCCGCTGCCGCTGGTGCGCCACCCGCAGCCCGGGCCGCCGCCGGATCTCGCCGGCGAAGACGCGGGCCGCGCGGGTAACGGCGCGCAGCAGGGTGGACTTGCCGATGCCATTGGGGCCCTGGATGCCGACCACCTCCCCCGGCTGCACGCGAAGCGACACGGGACCGATGATGGGCGCGTCGTAGCCCGCCACGATCCCGTCCAGTTCGAGCAGGGCGTCCATCAGCGCGCCTGGGCCACGGCGTTCACCCACTGGTCGATGAGGGCGAAGTAGCCGGCGCTGTCGGCGTCGACGGCCGGCTCCAGTGGCAGGCGGAACGCCTTCCAGCCCAGTTGCCCGGCCAGGAACTGCGGCCCCTGGCTGGGCTGGAACACGGCGTAGAGGATGACGCCCTGCTGGCCCTTGAGGCGTTGCACCAGTTCGCTCAGATACTGGGCGCTGGGCGGAATGCCGGGGATGGGCTCCACGTAGCCCAGGATGGGCACGCCCAGCAGGCTCATGAGGTAGTTGCCGTCCTTGTGATAGAGCAGCACACCCTTGGCACCCCGCGCCCGCTCCCGCCACTGGGGCAGGCGCGCCGCCACCTGCCCGGCGAAGGCTTTGGCGTTGGCCTGGTAGCGGGCGACGTTGGCCGGATCCAGGCGGCCCAGGCGCTGCGCCAGGGCTTGGGCGACCGTGGCCATGCGCTGCGGGTCCAGGTAAATGTGGGGATTTCCCATGGGATGCACATCACCGCGCGAGCGGTCTGCCACGCCGCCCCTGTCGAGCAGCGGCACCTGGGCCGCCGCTTCGAGATAGCCGGCCTGCCCCGGCAGGATGCGCGGATTGCCGGCACCGCGCAGGGCCGCCGGCAGCCAGGCCACCTCCAGATCGGCGCCGACCGCCAGCAACAGATCGGCACGCCGCAGGGCCAGCATCATGCTGGGCCGGGCCTGCAGATAGTGGGCGTCGCGGTCGGGCGGCGCCAGCACGGTCACCCGCACTCCGTCGCCGCCCACGCTGCGCGCCAGCATGCCCATGGAAGCGGTGGTGGCCACCACGTTGACGGCGGCCTGGGCGGGCGCGCCGACGATCAGCAGAAGCAAAACCAGAAGCCACTTGTCGAGCCAGGTTTTCATGTTGGTCTCCTAGAATTTGTGCGCGCCGTGGACGCCCAGACTCAGCTGGTACTGGAGAAAGATCTGGTTGAAGCGCTCGCGGGCGCCGCTCACCGCGTAATCGCCGCGGGCGTACTGCAGGCGGAAGCGGGAGAACTCGGTCGGATTCCAGGTCAGGTTGGCACTCCAGCGCCGGGAATCATCCAGGCTGCTCGTCTCCGTGCCGGCCTGGAGCCGGTTGGTCAGGCCCACCGTATCGAAGCGCAGGGCGCTGGTCCAGCGTGGCGCGAAACCGTAGACTCCCTGCACGTAGAAACCATCCTGGCTGAAGCGCCGCCCTTGGCCGAGCAGGGCCGGGTCGGCCGGGTCGCTCCGCACCGTGAGATCCTTTACCCGGTAGAGGTACTCGCCCTGCAGGGTGAGATCGCCCTGCCCAAAGGAACGCGGCGAGTCGTACTTGTAGACCCAGTCCGTGCCCGCAAACCAAGTGTCGCCGTCCAGGGCCGCGCCCTCGTCCAGCTCCTGGTGCTTGAAGCCGCGGCCGCCGAAGAGGCCCGCCTGCAGGGCGTGGTTGTAGCCGAGATCGGGCGAGAACTTGGCAAAAGCGGTGACGAGACGCGGCCCGGCCTTGCGGCTGAAGGCGGGGTCCGCATCCGGACCCAGGTAGTTGGCCGCCCCCGGGTTCTCCCCCTGCAGGACTTCCACGCCCAGGCGGGTGTAGAACGGCGAGTCCGGCAGCCAACTGAGCTGCACGCCGGTTTCGTTCAGGGAGCCGCCGAAGAGCGCCTGATACGGCAGGGCCTGGTCGACGAAATCCCATTGGTGGGGATGCTGCTTGTTGATGTAGCCGATGTCGCTGTAGAACTTGCCGAACTTGAGCTGCAGGCCCGCCGGCAGGCGCCGGGTGCTGCCGTAGGCCTCCTCCACCCGCGCACCCTCCTTGCTCACGCTCAGGATGGCGGTGGCGTCCAGGTAGGGGTCCACCGCCGCCGACAGCACGATCTCGGTCTCGCGCAGATTGAAGCCGCGGTCCAGCTCGCCGCCGTGATCGTGCCCGTCCGCCGCGGGCGCATGGAAGCCGTCCGCCTCCGGGATCTCTCTCCCCCGGTCGTCGTGATAGTACACGCCATCCAGGATCATGGAGATGGCGGGATTGAAGGCGGTGCCCGCGGTCACCGTGCCACTGCCGAGGCCGGGGACCGGATAGGGGGTCAACCCGGGACTCTGCACCGGATCGAGGGACTGCGGTTCGGTCACGGGGGGCTGGGCGACCTGGGCAGTCGGCGGCGGAGCCGCCTCCGCCTGTGAAGCCGCAGCGGCGGCCGGCGGGGTCGCCGGCGCCTGCGGGGTCTGCAAGCGTTGCTGCAGCGCCTCGATCTGCCGCTGTTTCTCGGCGTCCCGCCTTTCCAGTTCCTGGATCTTCTGCAGCAGGCCGTCCAGGGTCGGTCCAGGCTGGGCGTCTGCCGCCTGGGCATAGGCGAGCGCCAGCACGGCACCCGCCAGGAGCTTCTTCTCGAACATGTATTCTCTCCGTCAGCGCAAGCGCGCGCACAGCCGTGCGCACGGCACCACTCCGGCCGGACCGGCCGGCCGGAGCACGATCAATGGGATCTCAAGCGCGGGAGAGAGACGGCGGGCCACGCCCGGGCGGCCGGGCGATGGGACGGGTGACGACCACCACTGCAAGACCCGGCAGCGCCAGGAGCAGCAGGAAGACCATGACCACGGCCGGCATGGGGCCGGCGGTCGAGGGGGTATCCAGCGACTGATGCCCGGCCACATGACAGACCGGGCAGTCCAGCTCCCCCAGGACACTGGTGTGCTTGTGCGGCAATGCGCCCAGGCTGTAGAAACCCAGGAAGCAGAGCAGCGCCCACTGGAGCGCCCAGCGCTGCCAGCCGCGCACATGCTTGGGTGAGAGAGCGGAAGATGGAGTCATGGTTTTTTTACGCTAGCCGGCGCACCCCCGGCTGTCAAGCAAGACAGCGCCGGTTGCACCGCGGACGATTCCACAGTATCCTAGCGCGATCTTTGGGGCGGTAGCTCAGCTGGGAGAGCGTCGCGTTCGCAATGCGAAGGTCGGGAGTTCGATCCTCCTCCGCTCCACCAAATTCACCGGGGTAGAATCCATGGGTTCTACCCCGTTTTCGTGTGGCCAACGGGAACAAGAATGGATTATCTGCTGCTGCTCGTTTCCCTGATCGTCATCCTGATCGGGGCGGAAGCCTTCACCAACGCCCTGGAACACCTGGGCGAACGGCTCAAGATCTCCGAGGGCGTGACCGGCTCCATCTTCGCGGCAGTGGGAACCGCCCTGCCGGAGGCGATGGTGCCCATCATCGCCATCCTGGGCGGCGCGGCCAGCAGCCAGCGCGTGGGCGAAGAGGTGGGCGTCGGCGCCATCCTTGGCGCGCCCATGATGCTCTCCACCCTGTCGATCTTCCTCATGGCCTACTTCGCCGCCCGCCGGCGCGGCTGGGCCGGCGACTTCACGCCCGAGCGCAGCGGCTTCCAGCGCGACCTGAGCTGGTTCCTTGCCGCCTTCTCGCTGGGCGTCATCGCCATGTTCGTGCCCATCGAACAGACCCTGACCCGCGGCGTCATCGGCATCAGCCTGGTGCTGATGTACTTCTTCTACATCATGCTGACCCTGCGCGCCTCGGCCGGCCTGGTCAACGAAGGCCACGGCACCGAAGCCGAGGCTCCGCTGTATCTGAGCAAGCTGCACCTGCCGGAAAACCTGCTCACCATCCTCGCCCAGCTTGGCCTCGGCTTCGGTGCGATCATCGCCGGCGCGCACGGCTTCGTGGCCGGCGTCGAGCACATCTCGGTGCTGCTCGGCATGTCCGCCCTGGCCCTGTCCCTGCTGGTCATCCCGGTGGCGACGGAGCTGCCCGAGAAGGTCAACAGCATCCTGTGGATCCGCCGCGGCAAGGATACCCTGGCCTTCGGCAACATCACCGGCGCCATGGTGTTCCAAGGGTCCATCCTCCCCGCCCTCGGCGTCATGCTCACCCCTTGGCAACCCACCCCAGATGTGCTCCTGGGCGCCGGCCTGACCCTGCTCGCCAGCCTCTGGCTCTTCCTCATGCACCGGCGCGGCACCCTGCGCCCCATCCACATGGTCTTCAACGGCCTGTGCTACTTCGCCTACTTCACGGTGCTCGTCTTCTGAGCCAACTGGCCGGGTCCCGGCCGGTCTGCTAGAATGCCCGCGTGCCCCGGTAGCCCAGTGGATAGAGCAACCGCCTCCTAAGCGGTAGGCCGCAGGTTCGATTCCTGCCCGGGGCGCCAACAAAATCAGTAACTTATAACATCAACACCCCTCCCGGATTGAATTTTTGGGACAATTTTGGGACACTGACTCGCAAGGATCAGACCCAGGGAGGGGCAATTCATGGCGACGTTCGAACGGCGCGGTGACCTGCAATGGCGGGCAAAAATTCGCCGCAAGGGCTACCCGGTGCAATCCCGTACCTTCAACACCCGGGCCGAGGCGGAACGCTGGGCGCGCCTGGTGGAGTCCGAAATGGACCGGGGCGTTTTCGTCTCCCGGGCCGAGGCGGAACAAACCACCCTGGCCGAAGCCTTGGACCGCTACGAACGCGAAGTCCTGCCCACCAAGAAATCCATTACCGGCACGCTGCCACATATCCGCGCCCTGAGAGAGCGCCTGGGCAGCTACTCCTTGGCGGCTATCACCTCGGCGCTGATAGCGAAATACCGGGACGAACGCTTGCAGGAGGTGGGGCCCCAGACGGTCAAGCATGACCTGTCGGTGCTTTCGCGCTTGCTCAACGTGGCCATGCGTGAATGGGGCATTGCCTTGCCTGGCGGCAATCCTGTGCAGCAGATCAAGATGCCCAAGCTGCCGGAGGGACGTGATCGGCGCTTGCGGCCCGGTGAAGGCGGCGCGCTCCTGGCCGCGCTGCCAGCTCCCCATGACGCCCTGTGCTGTTTCGCCATCGAAACCGCCATGCGTCGCTCGGAAATGGCGCGCATGCGCTGGGAGCACGTGGACTTTAAAAAACGCGTGCTGCTGGTGCCGGAAGGCAAGACCAAAACGCGCTGGGTTCCACTCTCCCAGGAAGCCGTGCACATCCTGCAAAACCTGCCTCGTCGCTTGGATGGCATGATCTGGGGATTCCGGCCGGACAGCATCACCCAGGCGTTCGATCGCGCCTGCAAGGCGGCTGGCCTCCAGGATCTACGCTTCCACGACCTGCGTCATGAAGCTACCAGCCGGCTGTTCGAACGGGGATTGAACCTGATGGAAGTGGCTTCCATTACCGGGCATTCCACCCTGCAGATGCTCAAGCGCTACACCCACCTCCGGGCTGAGGATCTGGCAAAGAAACTGCAGTACCGCGCAACCGCCTCAGAATGAACCAAGCCGGGTTTTCCGAGCATGTGCGGGGTTGTGGGCCTCAGGCTGCGTGCGGATGGACGTGGCGGGCAATCTCCTCGCCCTTCTCGCGTTGCGTCAGGCGCAGGTCGTAGGCGGTCTGCAGATTCAGCCAGAACTCCGGCGCGGTGCCGAAGTAGCGCGCAAGACGTAGCGCGGTGTCCGCCGTCAGCGCCCGCTCGCCGTTTAGGATACCGGTAATACGGTTGGGCGCCACATCGAGCGCCTGCGCCAGCGCGCGCGCGGACAGCCCCAATGCGTCCATTTCCTCACGCAAGATCTCGCCAGGATGAATCGGGCGCATGGCATTGTTCGGGGTCATGGCGTCACCTCCAGGTCAGTGATAGTCCACAATTTCCACTTGGTGCGGCCCACCCTCCCGCCACGTGAAGCAGACACGCCACTGAGCATTGATGCGGATGCTGAACTGCCCCTGGCGATCGCCACGCAACGCTTCAAAGCGGTTGCTGGGCAGTTGCGCCAGATCCTCAATGCAGGTGGCGCTATCGAGAATTTGCAAGCGCCGCTCGGCCTGCGCTCGAAACCTCTCAAAGCGCCTCACGGACCGGCCGGCAAACAGTGCCTCGGTGTCTTTGTCGCGGAAAGATCGGATCATGATGCAAGGTAGCAGGGTGTTACCCGTTACGTCAAGAGTAACACACACAAGGCACACTCCCCCGTCCAAGTCTCCGCCGTGGGGACACCCATGCTGAAGCCCGTACAAAAGCACGCGCAAAAAGTCACGCCGACATCCACCTAAGCCCGCGCCACTCCAGGATTTTTCCATCAGACATCGCATCGTTATCGCATCGATATCGATGCGATAACGATGCTCCACCCGTCCTTGCGCGCCCTATAGATGCGATATCGCATCCATATCGCATCTATAGGATGATGAACGGGAACACATAAGCCATTGTATCAATGGGAATGTTCAGAATAACCGCCACCGGCGATTGCGTGCCAAAATTGCAACGCAATCGCCAGACCGTGGAACGGGTCAGCGCCGGCTCTGCAAGCGCTCCGGGGTCGAGTGCTCATCTAGCCTGCTTGTTTGCGTGCAGCGCTTCCGCCAGCCTGGCCAGCGCCGCCGTGTCCACGCTCTCGCTGGCATCCGCCGGCGCAATCAGCCGCAGATGACTTGTCGCCGAATCATAATCCCAAAGCCAGATGAACCCATCCTGCGGCACGTTCGCATTCGCCAAGCCGGCCAGCATCAGATCCTCGATGACCCGATCCACTGCCCGGGCCCCGAACTCCCCTTGACCGAGCTTGGAAACGACCAGCTCGGCCGCCGCCGGCGTCATGTCCAGCACGTAGAGCCCGCGGGCCTGGTACACGCGCGGGGCGTGGCGCTGCTGCCAGCGTTGGCGCACGATCTCGGCATAAACCGCCCGCTCCAGCGGCCGATAGGCCAGCACGCGCCCGATGCGCCCGACAAACTCCGGCCGGAAGGGGCGAATCCGGCCCAGCCGGGGATCCACCGATTCAAACTCGGTGATGGCGCGCCGCAATCCATCCTCGTTCAGCTCCGCGCCCTCTTCCCGGATGGCGTTGGAGGTCATGATCAGGACGCATTCCTCGATCGAGATCCGCTCTCCGAAGCTGGCATCCTCAAGCCAGCCTTCATCCAAACCCGTCATGAGCCCGTCGAACAACTCGCGGCTGCCCTTCTCCAGCTCGTCGAAGAGGATCACACAGCGGCCGCCAAAGCGCTTTATTGCCTGGGTGATCTGGCCGCCCTGGTCAGAGCCTATATAACCGCGTGGCGGGCCGAAGGCGCGCCACTGGCCCCCCTCGCCCACGCACTCGTTGCAATTCAGGCGGGCAATGCGATTGGCGTCACCATAAATCACCTCCGCAATGGACTTGGCGGTTTCGGTCTTGCCCACGCCGGACGGCCCCAGCAGCAGGAATGTGGCGAGCGGCTTGCCGCGCCCGCCGGTCATGCCCTCCAGCGCCAGGCGCAGGCCCTGCTCGATCACCGCCAAGCCGGCCTCCTGTCCGACGATCCGGGTGGAGGCCTCCGACAGCGGCCGGAACGCCAACGGCGGCCGGGCTTCAACGCCAGGCGCGACGTGCAACGCGAATGCCGGCCCTGCCGCGGCCTGCGCCTGCGGCGCGGGGCCGGCGGCTTGCGGGCTCGGCTGCGGGTCGGTGGGAATGGATGCGGTTTCGGCCGGGGGATGTGGCGGCTGGGTTTGCGGCAAGGGTTCCTGGGGTTGCGGAACCGTGCCGGCCTGCGGTTGTTGCTTCTGGTTGCTGTGCAATGCGTAGCCGATCAAGCCCAACACCACCAGCCCTAACACGGTCTCGGCGGATTTGATGACCCAGGCGACCAGCTCCAAGATGATGAGCCAACCCCAAACCGGGATCGGCCCCAGGCGCATTTGCAGGAAACGCAATACAGCACTAAACATGATTTCTTTCCTCGTTTTTGTTTTCTGGCAGCGACGGCTGCGCCTCCTGGAAGACACCGCCCGGCAGGCGCACTTGGACCGACGCCCGCCAGCGGGCCAAGCTGGCATAACGCACGGCGACTTTGTGCCAGCCCACAGCAAGGGGCGGCGTAGCAAAGATACCGCTTTTTTCGCTCGGCCCAAACTGTTCCGCCGTCACCCTGCCAAGCTCAATGCCGTCCAGCCAGATTTGAGCCTGGACGCCCGGATCAGCTTGCCAAACCCCAGGCTCCTGAGTGCGGACCATCTTGAGCGCGATGGTACTTGGACCCTCCCTGTCCACGCGGATAAAGCCCAGCGCGTCGACGGCCAGATTCTTGTCCGACAGGTCGAAATCTTTGCCGATTGGGGCGGATGGCAAGTTCGATCCCCAGCCGTTGGCTATCTCCTCGATGCCGATCTCTGCGGGTGGTCCGCTCTCGGCGAGTACCGCGTACTTCAACTGCAGGCCCGGCCGCATCGGATACGCCAGGGGGAACGCGGCAGGGACCGGGGCAACCGGTTCTGAAACGGACACCGCCGGCGCCGTGGCCGCTGTCGACACCGCGACTGCGGTTGCGGCGCCGGCGGGCGCCTCGGCCGCCGGGGCAACCGGCATCGCTTGGGTTGGCGAACGGGAAAAGGCATCCAGCACCATGCTCCCGGCAATCAGGACGGCGCCCAGGAGCGCCGCGACCGCACCGAGCAGGTGCGGCCGTTTCTCCGGGGTGGACCAAAGCTCGCGCAGCTTGTCGAACTCCTTCATGACTGACTCACTTGGCCATGCCATTTTCGATCACGTCCAAGACCGCATCCACCGTGCTCAGCGCGGGCCAGCGCCGGTTGATGATCTTCACCAGGCGCCGGGCGGCAGCGGGATCGAGGATTTCCGGCTTCTCCGCCTCCCGAATGCGCCGCTCCACGGCCCGCAATTGCTCCAGCAGCAGTGCCTTTCTGCTTTTCAGCTTACTGGAATCCACGGTTTCCTCCTTCCAGGCGATTCATCAGGCGATTCATCATTTCGTCGCGAATTGAGGCGCTCGCCTCGATGCAGGCTTGCAGCTCGGCATTGAGCTCCTGAAGCCGCTTGGAATCTTCAACCAAGCCAAGCAAAAACTGCAGGCCGACTTTTTCCCTTTCGCAATGGCACAAGGCTTCAAGCAGGCTGTCGCTATCCATGCACGTAATCGTGTACGCAAAGTCGTTCATGAGTTCCTCCTTCTCACGTCGGTCGAGTATGTATCCTTGCAGCACAGCGAAAATGTACGCAAAGTCGTTCATGGTCTCCTCCTTCTCACAGTTGCGGTTCCTTCTCACCTGTTATGGCACTGGCCGGAAATCACTTCGTGGCGGCCCGCAGCAGGAACAGGACGATATCCACGGCCAGGAGCGTGCCCAGCACCGGCCACACGGGATCCGCGGCCGGCAGGTAGGAAAAAAGCAGCGCCGCGCAGATCAGCAGCACAATCCCAAAGAAGATGAACTTCTTCATGCCTCCCTCCCGAATTCAGCAAGGAAATCCCGGTAGCGCTCGTCGCGCGGCCGGAAAAACGGCTTCAGGTAAATGAGCTTGGGCGGCAGGGCCTGGCGGCCGTCGAAGCCGGACACCACCGCGCTGAAGGTCGGCAGGTCGCGAAAAACCGTCGGCTCGAAGCGATTCAGCTTCTGCCGGCTGAGGTTGCGCGACTCCGCCACCGTGGTCTGCCGGCCGAGGAACTGCCCGCCCGCGGTCAACCCCGCCGCCTCGATGCTCTCCGAAGCCGATACATGCTCCACGTAGCCCCAGTCCTCGCCGCAGATCCGCGCGGCGTAGTCCCGATCCTCGGGCTCCGAGAGGCCCAGAAAGACTTTGCTGCGCAGGCTCGCCAGCACCACCTGCGTCTTGACCTCGCCCAGCTTTTTCACCAGGGAACTGCGGCTTTGGGTCATGACCACGTTCGCGGTTTTCGATTCGCGGCATAGGGCAAAAAACTGGTCGTCGCCCTGCTGGCCAGTGCTGACGAACTCCTGATACTCGTCGCAGAAGAACACCAGCGGCCGTTCGAAGTTGTAGTCCGGATTGCGCCGGTGCTCGTCCGGCCGCGCCAGGGCCGCGCGCTGGAACTCCAGCTTGGCGAAGATGCCCAGCGCATTTGCCAGCGGACCAAAGCGCTCGGCCGTGGCGTCCAAGACCACGATCAACCCACGGTCGATCGCCGCGCGAAAGCCAGGGAAATTGATGTCCTCGCGCCGCGGCGAAAACTGCTCCAGGTAGCGTGGGTCGGCAAAGTATTGCGTGATCCGGGCAATCTCGGAGAGATAGATGCCCCGGAACTTCCGATCATTGGCGATGTACTCACGCGCGAAATAAGCGCAATGGTGCTCGAACTGGGTTCGGCTTGCCGAATCAAGATCCGCGGGCAGCAACGCCTGCCAGCCGGCCAGGTATTCGTCCATCAGTTGCGCCGGGCTTTTCTCCTGGTCGGCATCGCCCGCCAAGGCGCGCTCGAGCTCCTGCAGGAAGGCATGGATATCCGCCAGGGTCACATAGCCTTGCGTGATGCGGATGATCCCCAGCGCGTTTTCGATGATGCGACCGGCGTTCTCGGCCACCCAGGAGCTATCGCCGGCATGGGATTGGCCGGACAGATTTTCCAGCACCGCCAGCACGCGCGCGGCCAGCACGCGCGGCTCCAGCTCCGGCGCGTGGATCGGGTTCCAGCGGATCGGGTGATCCGGCCCGATCAGGATCAGATCGGCCGCCCGATTGTGCTGCTCGGCGAGCTCCCGCGCGGGCCGCACCAGGGACGCCTTGTAGTCCATGATGAGCCCGGCGCAGCGCCGGGCCGGATCAGCGGCCGCGTATTCGAAAAACTGGCGCAGGACCGGCAGGCCGACGCCGGCGGTTTTGGCCGCGCCGGTCGCACCCAGCACCGCGACCCCGGTGAACAGCCCCAGGGCCGGCAGGGTGTACCAACGCGGGCGCTCGCAAAAGCCGCCGGCGCGGTCGTGATCCTCGCCCAAGACAATTTGCAGTTCCGGCCCTTCGGGCCATGCCGGCAGAAGGTATTCGACCTCGCGCGGATCCGGCTCGCGCGCCGGGAAAATCAGGTCCGCGTAGGTGCGCATGGCACGGCCGGCGACGCTCGCGCCGGCGAGGGTCACCGCGCTCAGGCCCGCGCCCCAGGCCAGCGCCTGGGGCAGCGTCAGCACCTCGCGCAACCCCGCCTCCCCGGCCACAAACAAGCTCGCGCCGATCGCCGCGCCGCGTGCCCCAAAATCCACAAAATCCAGCAAGTCTTCTCGTTTCATGCCCGCCTCAAAAAAGATCATGGATGATGCTTGGCAGGAAGACCCCTGCCACTGCGGAAACGCCCGGCGCTTCAGGCTGGTTTGCGGCCTTTTCCAAGGCCGCGATTTCGCCCGCCAGGCGCGCCAGGGCCACCGGCGCGGCGCCGGCCGCGCGCTCGCGGGCCAACTGCTCGCGCAGCTCCGCCAATCGATCCGATTCCGGCGTCTTGGGCGCCAGCTGCTCGATGGCGCCGAATGCCGCCAGGGCGTGTGCTAGGAGTGGCGCACGCCGGCGCTCGATGACAAAGCCGATGCGCACGCTGCCCAGGGCATCGGCGAACCGGGCCAGCGTGCCGCGCACCACCGTTTCCGGCGCCGCGTGCACAGGCGGAAAGGCATACACCTGCAGGGACTCGGCCGCGGCGATCACCGTTTCCGAAAAGCGCGCGCGGCCGGGATCGCCGGCGCGCATTCCGAGCGTCGGCACGGGAATCTCCCGCGCGGCAAATTCCGCGGCAATCTCCCGGCCGCCGTCCAAAAACCGTTCGCCGTTTGCCAGCGGATGGCTGGCACGAAACCAGAAGCGCGCGAGGCCGCGCAGCAAGTCCGTTTCACTCCGGTCCGTGCGCGCCGCGGCCGCATTCGGATGCCCGAAAAATCGGGCGGCGCGTCGCGTCGGCGCCAGGTGCAGCGTGCCGCCGGGCAGCCCGCTGAGGTACACCGGAGCCAGCAAATCCAGCTCGCCCAGCCGCGCCAGCAGACGGCGCGCGAACTGCGGCGAGCAGTCCAGCAGGCGGGCGGCCAGCGCGGCGCTGAGCACCCCGCCATGATGCAAGGCGGCGCGCAAGAGCCCCTCTTCCTTTTCATTCAAAATTGCCATGCACTCCCCTCCCAAGCTTCCTGAAAAACCGCGACAAATCAGCCCAACCGCCCGCAACCCCGGACGAAACCGGCCAGGAAACGGGGCGCGAAACTCGCCGTTGGCGCCGCTATGCGGCTTGCGGCCGGTTTTCCTCGGTATCGCGGTATACGCATGGTTATGCGCAGCATGGGAAATGCCTCGAACTTGGCGAATCCGGGGCCCTACGGGCACGGCTAAGCCTTTGAATTGGCGCATTGTTTGAAGGACGCGCCTGCGGCGCGGACTCGAACAATGCGGGGCTGACCGGCGAAGCCGGGGCGCGTCAGCGCCAAGCCCCATCGGCCGTAGGCCGATCACGCCCGGCCGCGGGCCGGGCGAACCGCGCGCGTCGCGCGGGCGCTTTTGATGCCGCCGCGCCCGGCGCTGGCGGCTTGGCTGGCATGTCCGTAATGCCAGCCGGAGCGCTCCTGCTGGTGGCCGAGGGCGGCGGCGCGCGCCTGCGCATCGAGCTGCTGCGCCTTGAGCCGGGCCGCGAAGGCATGGCGATAGGTGTAGGGGCTCACCGTGGCCGTGCGCGCCTCGGGCATGGCGCGGCGGCTGGCGGCGCGCACCCGGTGCGTGAACGCATCCGGCCGACCCTCGATGCGCACCGTTTTTCCGCGCCCGCCGACCCGCCCCAGCAGATGGCGGCCTTCGACGCTGTCCGCCACGTCGCGCAGGTCCACGCGCACCTCGCGCAACGCCTGGCCCTTGCCGCGTTTTTCATCGAGCTTCGCCCCCCGGATGCGGATCACCAGGTCCTGCCCCTCGCGGACCACTTGCACGCCTTTTTTGAGTTCGGCCGGCCGCGCGCCGGCGAGGGCGGCGACGGCCACGGCGTCGCGGTCGCGCGCGGGAATTTCGTTCCAAATCCGCTCGCGCCAATCGCGCGGCAAGTGATCCAGGGAAGCCCGTTTGCCATTGCGGTGACGACTGCCCAGGTCGGATTTTCTGAAAGGATTTTCCCGGCCGGCGTTGGCGCTCCGGTCGCCGGCGCTGGGCGGGTATCTGGTGAGAACCGCCAGTGCTTCGTGGATGCGCTTTTCGGCCTGGCTTTGCGCCTGCTGATCCTTGGCCCGCGCCGCGCGGTCCCGCTCGCGCAGCGCCTCTTTCAATTGCGCGCGGGCGACGAATACCAGAGCCGCGCGCTGATACAAAAAGGAACGGTAGGTGCCGGCCCGCTCCTCGGGCCGGGCCGCCGCCAAACCACCCAGGCGCGCCACCGCTTTGTGGTACTGCGTGCGGGTTCTGTCAGCCACCGAGCTTGGATCCCAGCCACGCACGAATTCGCGAGCCCGCTTGATCTCCTCGTAGCTTTTCGATCGCTCCGCTTCCGGCGGCCGGGCTCGCGCCGGCTCGCTCCGCGGCTGCCTGGGCGTGCCGCGCGGAACTGGCGCCGGCCGCGCGACTCGCGCGGGCATTCTTGCCGGCTGCTGCCGGGCCTGCACACGGCTTGCGGCCGAGCCGACGGCCTGCCTGCCGGCGCCATCCGGGAGACTTGGCTGGCGCTGACGGAATTTGAGAAATGCCGGGCGGCTGGCGGTTTTGGCATCCGATCGCGCGCGCTCGGCGCGTCGCTTTTGGATCCAGCGCTCCGTCCGCTCCACCGACTGGGTCCAGCGCCTGCTGGCCTGCTGCGACAGGCCCAAAAAGCGGCTTTGGATCACCCCGAATTTTTTGAGGTTTTTCACGTGCCGGCGCAGGGCCTTGTCCGCCCGGCGCACGTCGCGTTCGCTCCCGCCCGCCGCCCGAATGCGCGCGGCCAGGGCTTTGCGGGCTCTGCGGGGATCGAGGGCGGTTTTGCCGGTCCAGGTTTTGCGGCCGTTTTCGGCCAGCAGCCGGTCAAAGTAGTTCGCCCGCGGCCCCTGCCCCGTGACGCTTTTGAAGGCCCGATCCACCCGCCGGATCACGGCCGCCTGGCGCGCCATGCCGGGCGCCAGGCGATAGGCGAGCTGCCGCTCGACCCGGCGCACCACCCGCCGCCGCTCGGCCGCCCGCTGCCGCTCGATGGTCTCCGCTATCCTGGTCAGGTACTGCGCTTTCGGGCTGGCGCGTTGCCGCTCGATCTCGCCGCCACCGCGACTGAAGATGCCCATCATTCATGCTCCGCCTGGCCGATCTGCCGCCGCGACTTGCCGCCGGCGCCATGCAGGCCGATGTGCAGCCGCGCCCAGGTGATCGCGGCATCCCGCGCCAGGATGGCGCTGACGCCCAGCATGACGAGATACAAGGGATGATTGGCAGTGATCCAGGCCAGAAACAGGAAGGCATCCGGCCACAGGATGCGCGCCGCGATGACTGCGGCGCAAAGCGCCGCAATTCGCCAGATGAATGCCTTCATGCCGCCCCCTAAAGATCCGCGACCTTGACGAGGCGCACGGTGCTGCAGCCGGGCAACTCGGGTGCCGTCTGGCAGGTCTGCAGGGCAGCCACCCACAGGGGCGAGCCGTCCTGCTGCTGCTTCAGCCAAAACCCCGGCTCGGCCGGCTCGGCCAGGATCTGCTGGATGCGCGCCGGGTCGGTTTTTTCATCGGCTTGGTGAAAGAGTTGCATGCCAACCAAAATCCCAACCAGAACCAGAAATGCAAGCTTGCCCATGAAAAATCTCCTTTTTGCTGTGTTCGATTGGTTATGCGCGGGAGAGGAAACTGAGGTTTTACACGCGCCGGAAGGTCATGACAGATATGGTTGAACATTCGTAGTTTATAGACTACAATCGATCCATGATTGAGCTGAAGCAAACCGAAACCTTCAGGAAGTGGTGGACGAAGCTGCGGGACGAGCGGGCCCGCGCCATTGTGGCCGCCCGCCTGGACCGGCTGGCCTACGGCCTGGCCGGCGACGTGGAACCGGTTGGTGATGGCATCAGCGAGCTACGAATTCACTACGGCCCCGGCTACCGGGTCTATTTCAAGTCGCACGGCGCGACGATCATCGTCCTGCTGTGCGGCGGCGACAAAGACTCGCAGGCCCGGGACATCAAGACGGCCAAACGCTTGGCCGCAGAGTGGAGCGAATGACCATGACTGAACACCTGACAACTTTCGACCCAGCAGAACTCTTAAGCTCGGATGAAGCCATCGCGGCCTTCATGGCCGATGCCTTCGAATCCGGGGATGCCGGCTACATCGCGCACGCGCTGGGTGTGGTTGCCCGCGCCCGCGGGATGAGCGAAATTGCCAAGGAAACCGGGCTCTCGCGAGAACAGCTCTACCGCTCCTTCAGCGAGCGGGGCAATCCGACGCTCAAGACCATCCTGGCGGTGCTGAAAGCGCTCGGCATCGAGCTGGTGGCCAAGCGCACCCACGCCTGAGCGTGGCTAGGCGCTGCTAAACGCGCCAAGAGAAGAGAAAGGAAGAAGAGCGGGGAAAGGGGGCCAGCGACCCGTAAAAATGCCTCTACGGGCATCCTGCGCGGTCCTGGAGGGCTGGAGGATCCGGGCTCGCAACAAAAAAGAGGGCCCGAAGGCCCCCAAGTCGCCGATGCTCAGAAATCTCGGCTCAACCCAAGCCCTATGCTGTAATTTTTTTCTCTCAGCGTCGCCGCTCCGTCCCCGGGCGCGAGCAGGCCGGGCTGGCTGCTCGCTCGAGTCCGGCTGCTGTTCCGGTCGAACCCAACGCTCAACCGCGCCTGGACCGGGCCGAGCGGATGCGACGCATGGAGGAACAAGCCGCTTCGGTAAGCATCTTCGGGGTTCGCCAGGTCAAGCGGCAGATAGGACTGGACGGCGCCCGTGACCGCCAAGCCCGAGCTGTCCTGGAATTCCAGCCCCTCGATGTACTGGGCTCGGAGTTGCGTCCGCCCAAGCTGATAGCCGCCCTGCACCGACCAGCCATGACTAATACTCGCACCCTCGCTTTGATCAGTCACAGGCACAAGGTATGACGCACCTGCGAACCAGCCGTCCCCCTTGACCTGGCCATAGATTTCTCGCGGCGCCGCCAACTTGTCACCCTGGTCCGCCAAACGCCACGGCGCCTGGCGAAAACCGACCGCCACGGTGCCAAAGCGACCCCAGGGGTCGCCCACCATGGTGCTGAGCTCAAGCTGGGGAGTCAGGGCGAACCCCTGGGCCGAACCTTCGCCTCCCTCCGCACGGGTGTAGCCTATCGCCAAGCCCGGCGTGACCCAGGACGACCAGCCCATCATGAAGCTTTGCCGGGCGGTCGCCGCCACCGCCTGGGTATCCACCGTCGCCTCTTCCGGGCCGGCATCCAGATGCATCTGCTGCACGCGGGCGCTCAGGGTGAGCCACCGCGCCTGCGCGGGCGTGACATCCACTCCCAGGCCCAGGGTGCGGGTTTTTGCTTGGACACTGCCCTCCGCTCCGCCCAGCTCAACCGTGCCGCCGGAAAAAACAGGGGCAAGATCCACTCGCGCGGTCTCGGCCTGGGCGGCGGCGGGCAACATCAGTGCGGCAATCAGTACTTTTTTCAGCATTTTGATTCTCCTTTTTTGAGCTAAAAATTTGCGGCCAGCCGCTTATTCGTTGCCGAGGAAATCAAGCCGCTCGGCTTCCGCCGCCTGGCGCTTGCGCCGGCGGTACTCCACCTCCGGCCGCCGCGCCGGGCCGGGGCGGCCGGCCCGCCAGCGGGCGATTTCCTGGGCGAGTTTCTGGCTTGCATGGTTGTTCTGATTTGTCACGGCGGGTCACTCCTCTGCTTTGGGTCCCGAGAGGTTATGCGGAGAGGAGGAAATGGGTCTGGTGATCCAAGAGGCCGGCTCCCCGGCCCGCGGGCGGGACGGTATTCGCCCCTCCCTATATAGAAGGGCGGGGTTTGAAGCGGATTTTGCGGATTCTTTGGGGGTGATTCGTAGGGGTTGAAAATTTTCTTGCGGCAACTAGCTTCTGCGGTACAGTCGCTTCAGGCTCAGACAACGGTCTGGGCAGAACCAAGTCCAAAGAAGGGAGATCCCATGATGAAGCAGATCCACAAGACCCTCGTGCTGGCCGGCAGCTTCGCCGCCCTGCTGTCCCTCGGCGGCTGCGCCACCACCGCGCTGGTGGACGGCGGGCGCGGTGCCGTGCTGCCCGACAAGGCCACGGTGCAGAACGAGCTGCAGGGCCGCGCGTTCACCCTGGGGCGGGTGTACCTGGACATCACCAAGCCCACCGACAAGTCCTCCCACGTGCTGCCGGACGACGCCTACGTGAAGCTGCTGCGCAGCCAACTGGAGAC